>JABGVU010000094.1 GCA_018645865.1 Flavobacteriales bacterium | reverse complement strand
GTATCTGCTAGTATGATAGCATCTTGTAGTGCAAGATATATTATTTTAGGACACTCAGAAAGAAGAGCAAATTTTACTGAAACAAATGAAATCTTAAAAACTAAAGCAGGACAAGCATTTAAAAATGATTTAAAAGTAATTTTCTGTTGTGGAGAAAGTTTAGCGCAAAGAGAGAGAGGTGAGCATTTTGACTGGATAAGATCCCAAATATCTGAAAGTTTATTTCATTTACCAGCTGATGAGTTTAAAAATGTAGTTATTGCTTACGAACCTATTTGGGCAATTGGTACTGGAGTTACAGCAAGTACTAGTCAAGCACAAGAAATTCATGCTTTCATTAGAAATTTATTAACTGAACAATATGGAGAAAATGTGGCAGAAATCACATCAATTTTATATGGTGGAAGTTGTAAGCCAAGTAATGCTAAGGAATTATTTGCTAGCCAAGATATTGATGGAGGTTTGATCGGTGGAGCATCATTAAAAGCTGATGATTTTCTTGCAATAACACAATCATTTTAATGGAATATACTGAAGTAGATATTAGAGTAAATCCTGTTGCTCCCTTTGCTGATATTTTGGTAGCTAGGCTCAATGAAATTGAGTTTGAATCCTATAATGAAGATGAAACAGGAGTAAAGACTTATGTTCAAACTCATCTATTAGATGAAAATGCTGTGGAAGCAATTATTGCTGAAGTGGCTGAATTGTGTGAGCTTTCTTATACGATTACAAAGGTAAAGCAAGAAAACTGGAATGAGCAATGGGAGAATAATTTTGATCCAGCACATATTAATGAAAGATGTGTAATTCGTGCTCATTTTCATAATGCATTTCCTGATATAGAACATGAAATTATCATTACACCAAAAATGTCATTTGGTACTGGTCATCATGACACAACCTCTTTAGTGATGAACGAAATGTTCGGAATTGATTTTCAAAATAAAACAGCTTTAGATATGGGAAGTGGTACTGGAGTTTTGGCTATTTTGGCTGCTAAATTAGGAGCTAGTTCATTAATTGGAATTGATTTTGATGAGTGGGCTTTTGAAAATGCGCAAGAAAATGCTAAGCTTAATGCTGTTGATAATATTGATTTCATTCATGGTGATGCAGATGCAATAGGAGATGCAACTTTTGATATTATTTTAGCAAATATCAATAGGAATATTATCCTACAAAATATCGAAACATATGTTGGGGCAATGAATATAAATTCCGAAATTTTATTTAGCGGATTTTTAAAAGAGGATATTCCTTTAATTTTAGAAAAATCAGAACAACTAGGGCTGGAATTAGTTGTTTCAAAACATAAAAACAAATGGCAAATGCTACATTTCAAAAAGGCTTAATACTTTTTGTATTAACGCTTGTTTTTTCTTTTTCCACTTTCGCTCAGAAAAAGGGAAAATTAAAAGAATTCTCAAAAGAATTTTCTGCATATTTAGTTGAATTAGGAGAGTTTATGACGGCTTCTGATAACTCATCTTTGAAAGCGGTTTTTAAGTCTTTTTCAAAAAGCGCATCAAGTTTGTCTGCTTCAGAGCAAGAGAAAATCATGCTCATTTCCAACAAAATGTTGGATAAGCGTATGCGCGCCAACCCTCATTTTTCTAAGGTTTTATCTGCTTTAATGAGTGTGAATAATCATGTAAAAGGAGAGAGTATGTTGCCTGAATGGTTAGGTGTTATTAATGAAACAATTGACAACACAACTACTAAAAAGTTAATGTTATTTTGTGCTTTTACTGATGGATTGGTAAAAGAAAATACTTTAAGATCTAGTAAAGCTGCTTCTTGGGTGGTTAATACAGATGATTATAGTTTTGAGTTTGAAATTATAGAGCCGATTATTTTATTTAATACTGACTTTAACTTAAGTTGTAGTGCTGATGGTGGTTCGTACACTATTGAAGGTACTACAGGTAAATACTATTTTGTTTCTCATGATTGGGAAGGAAGCGGAGGGATGATTACTTGGGAAAGCCAAGGATTAGCTAAGGATTCAGTTTATGCTACAATTTCTGATTATAAATTAGATACTAGAAAGAGTCAGTTAGTCGCTGATTCAGCAGTATTTTATAATAAATATATTTTTCCATTACCAATTGTTGGACAAGTTATCAATAAGGTAGCTTCGAGTAGGCAAGCAGAGAAATTTCCAAAGTTTATTTCTTATAACAAGAATGTAGAATTGAAAGAGATTTTTCCAAATGTGGATTATAAAGGAGGTTATAAAATGCAGGGAAAAGAATTTATTGCTGATGGTGGAGATTATGCAGAGGCAAGAATTATTTTTAAAAGAAATGATAAGACTGTTTTTGTTGCGAATGCCAATCGTTTTAGTATTGGTACAGATAAGATTACATCAAAAGGAGCTGGAATAAAAATATTCTTTGATACTGATTCTATTTATCATTCTAATTTGCAATTTAAGTACATAAATAGTACTCGTAAATTGCAATTGTACCGAGATGCTAATGGGCTCTCAGGAGCTCCTATGCTGAATACTTACCACAATGTAACTATGGATTTTGAGCTCTTAGAATGGAATATTGATAAGGAGATTATTACTTTTGGATCTTTGCCAGGAACAGCAGAATCTCGTGTTGAGTTGGAGTCTGTAGATAGATATTTACAACAAAAATATGAGTCCATGCAAGGGGTTGATGCAATACACCCTTTATTTTTAGTGAATAACTATGTGCGTGCTAAACAAGAAGAAAGATTTTTTGTTGATGATTTTGCCAAATTTGCTCGTTTTCCTGCTGTTCAAATTCAGCATTATTTAATTCAATTAGCCAATGATGGCTTCATTTTTTATGATTTTGGTGAGGAGAGAATTACAGTTTTACCTAAATTATATACATATATAAATGCTGCTTCTGGTTTAGGTGACTATGATGTTATTGCATTTAATTCTACCATTACAACAGGAGAATATAAAACATCAGATAAATATTTAGTGAATGCAGCTTTGAATATTGAAACTAAGGATCTGAATATACTTGGGATTCATGATATTCAATTGAGTGAAGCAAGAGATGTTTATCTATATCCCAAAGATGGATTATTGGTGCTTAAAAAGAATAGAGACTTTGTTTTTAATGGACAAGTTTATGCTGGTAGAGGGCGATTAAATCTCTTTGGTAAAAATTTCTTTTTTCATTATGATGAGTTTAAAGTTGATTTGAATGAGATTGATTCGGTACAGCTTTCAGTCCCGATTATGCCAATTCAAAAAGATATGTACGGAAATGAGAGACTAACTAAAGTAAAGACAGTAATTGAATCAGTTACAGGTGATTTAAGGATTGATGATCCTACAAATAGATCAGGTTTAAGAAAAGATAGTTTTCCTGGTTTTCCAATTTTTAGGTCGTTTGAAGATTCTTATGCTTATTATGATAGACAAACCATTTATGATGGAGTGTATGATAGAGATCGTTTCTCCTTCCATTTGCAACCTTTTGAGATTGATAGTTTAGATAATTATACTGGTAAGGGTTTGGCTTTTGAAGGTGCTTTCGAATCTGCAGGAATTTTTCCAATTTTTGATGATACTTTGCGTTTGCAAACAGATTATTCACTTGGATTTACTATAAAAACTCCTGCTGATGGATTTACAATTTATGGAGGTAAAGGAAAATATTATAATGATATTCATTTGAGTCATAAAGGATTGAAAGGAAATGGTGATTTTGAATATTTAACTGCTAAAGCTTCAGCTGAAGAAATCTTCTTTTTCCCAGATTCTACTAATGTATATACTCAAACATTTGCAATAACTGAAGTTGTTTCTGGTATTGAATTTCCTCAGGTAATTAATACCGAAACTTATGCGCACTTTATGCCTTATCAAGATAAGTTGGAGGTGGATAAAAGAAAAGATGAATTTGATTTTTATAAAGGACAAGCTAGCTTTGATGGTGATTTATTAATGCAGCCTACAGGGTTAACTGGTGGTGGTATTATGACATTGGATAAGGCAGAAGTAAATTCTAATTTATTTACTTATAATGCCAATTGGTTTGGTTCGGACACAGCTAGCTTAAATGTATTTGAAAGTGGTGGAACAATTGCTTGTAAGGCAAATAACCTCCGTACACATATTGATTTAGCAATGCGTGAGGGTATTTTTCATTCCAATGGTGCAGGTTCTTTTGTGGAGTTACCAGCTAATCAGTATATCTGTTATATTGATAAGTTAAAATGGGCTATGGATGAGGAATTACTTACTTTAGGTGATGAGATAGCTTCTTCTAGTAAGGGATCTGAATTTATTTCCGTTCATTCTAATCAGGATTCTTTGAACTTTATGGCTGCTACTGCAAATTATAGTTTGAAGGATTATATAATTCATGCGAATGGAGTAGAGGATATTGCAGTGGCAGATGCTATTATTTATCCTGATTCAGGAATTGTTACTGTTGAAAAAAAGGCACTTATTCAAACGCTATATGGAGCTAGGGTATTGGCAGATGACTTAACAGAATACCACATTTTTACAAATTCATCTGTTGATATTATTTCTGCTCATAACTATACGGCAAGTGGAGATTATACCTATACGGATGCTATGAATCAGAAACAACAAATTTTCTTTAAGGAAATAAGGGTAGGTAAGGATACGGTTACTTTGGCTAGCGGTGATGTTGAAACAGATAAGCCTTTTCATATTGATAGTAAGTTTGATTTTAAAGGAAGCCTAGATTTAATTGCTGATAGAAAGAACTTAACTTTTGATGGTTATTTTATGGTAAATCATTCTTGTGATTTATTGGAGAAGGAGTGGGTGAAATTCCGTTCGGAAATAGATCCTAAAAACATCCTATTTACTTTGGATGAGAAATTATATAATGATGAGCAAGATCTATTATCTACTGGGCTTGTTATGAGTTTGGATTCTACTAATATTTACTCTTCATTTTTAAGTAGAAAGGATAGGGCTATTGATGCCGATTTATTGAAAGCATCTTATACTTTAGCTTACGATAAAAAGCAATCTGCTTATGTAATTGGTGGTCCTGATACTTTGTCAAACTACTTCACCCTTTATGATAAAACCTGTAAGACAACAGGAGAAGGTATAGTTGATTTAAACCTAGACTTAGGTCAAGTTGAAGTAACAAGTGTTGGGGAACTTTCACATGATATGAAAAATCAGAAAAAAGAGTTTGAAGGCTTTTTCATGTTAAATTTCTTTTTCTCAGAAAAAGCAATGCAAGTTATGGCTAAGGATATTTATTCTGCGCCAGGTGATGGTATGTATGAGTATGATGAGGCTTATGCAAATAATTTAGGGAGGGTTGTTGGAAAAGAGAAAGGGGGTATGCTTATGCTAGACTTGGAGTTAAAAGATGAATTTGTTAACTTTCCAAAAGAAATGAGTCATACTTTGTCCTTTACTAAAGCTAAATTCAAATGGGACAATGTAAATAAAACCTATGTTGCTAAGGGTGAATTATGGCTTGGTAATATTAATGAAAGTCAACTTAATGGTTTGTTAGATGGTTATATTATTGTTGAAAAAGGTAGAAATTCTGATATTTTAACAATTTATTTACAGACAGAATTCTATGATGAATATTATTTCCAGTACAAGAATGGTGTGATGCGATCATGGTCAACAAATGAAGACTTTAACATTGCAATACGAGAGACTACTGATGGTAAACGTAAGGCAGAACCCAAAAAAGGTGCTACTCCTTACCGATATATGTCTGCACCTGAAGATGTTACCGAGAAATTTCTGAAATCAGTTAAGAAAAAGTATTAATAACTATCTTGCAGCCCACTTATGTTGACAACTGAAATTCTTTTATTCATACTTTTTGCTTATTTAACGGGCGCTTTTCCCTCTGCAGTTTGGGTAGGAAAAGTATTCTATAAGATTGACGTGCGCGAGTTTGGTTCTGGTAATGCTGGAGCTACTAATACCTTTAGAGTATTAGGTAAAAAGGCAGGCGTTCCAGTTTTAATAATGGATATATTTAAAGGATGGATTTGCGTAAATTATATTTTATTTTTAACAAATATTCCTCAATCAGCTGATGCAGTTTTCGAAATTCAATTGGCTTTTGGTATTGCGGCAGTTATTGGTCATTTATTTCCTATTTATACTGGTTTTAGAGGAGGAAAAGGAATTGCTACTTTATTGGGGTTATTGATTGGTTTACATGCTGTTGCAGCATTATACTCTATTTTGGTTTTTGTGGTAGTCTTTCTTATTTCAAAATATGTTTCCTTGGGTTCAATTATAGCTTCTGTTTCTTTTCCTGTAATTGTTATTTTAATTTTAGGCTCAACTAATGTATCATTAAATTTATTTGCGTTCTTTGTACCCATATTATCGTTAATAACTCATCAAAAAAATATTGAAAGGTTGTTAAGAAGTAAGGAAACAAAGATTACATTTGGTAAAAAATAACTAACTATGAAAAAATCAGAAGATTCTATTTCAAAAGCGACTTCAGGTAAGACTAAGATTAAATCGTTATTTTTAGTAAATGATGATTTTAATTCCTTTGACTATGTTGTAGATTGCTTAACTGCTATTTGCGACCATGAAACAATACAAGCAGAGCAATGTGCATTACTTACTCATTACAAGGGAAGTTGTGAAATAGCAATGGGTGAAAATGCTGATTTAGAGCTATTAAGAGAGGATTTAGCACTGTATGGTTTAAATGTTGAGATTCTTTAATATTTTACAGTAAAAATATTTGTGCTAAGGGCGAATAAATTATATTTACAGCCTTATTAGGACTCGTAGCATAATTGGATAGTGCACTAGATTACGGCTCTGGAGGTTGGGGGTTCGAGTCCCTCCGAGTTCACAAAAATAATAATCCTAGAGCGTAAGTTCTGGGGTTTTTTATTTTATAATTTTAATAAAAGCTGTTTTTCCTAATTCTAATTGATTAATTATTAGATATTTAGTTTTGTTATCAACTAGTTCTATACGGCTAGTATTGGGCGGTGAAGTTCCTAAATTAGTAGCCTTAATTTCAATTATGTTTTCTCCATCTACTAACTTGTATTTAATTTTTTTACGTTTATTAGTTGTTTCAAAATTATCAAGGATGATATTCCCATTTATAGTGATCTGAATTTTATCACCATCTTCCATATTGGCATCCCAGATAAAGAGCTTAAGTTTATTTCCTTCCCAGTTGATAGTAAAGTCATCTCCATCTTTTAGTATTTGTGTTTTTTTAACCAATGAAGTGTCTTGATATCTTTCATTGTACTTTTTCTCTACTTTCTTTTTTGTTTTCCTAGTTCTTTCCATCAAAATTATTCTTCCACTTGCACACTCAGTACTATCTAAATAATTACCTGTAAAAGCCCCCTCAAGGCGTTTACTACCGAATCTTCCTTTAAAGGAGAGTGTCATATTTATATAACAAAAAGTATTTAGTGCTGCTTCTGATTTGGTTTGAAGAATTTGAGTTTCTTGCAGTTGAAAGGATTTATCCTCTTTAAAATACAAACCACTTATTTCACTTTTAGTTTCATCAGGAGTATTTATATTTGTTATAGAATAACCATTCACAATTCCATTGTCTTCCTTCAGTTCTAAACTGAAACTTATAGGGCTATTGTTGGCTAAAACTAGTGCCCCTAAATAGTTGAATGTATTTTGACTGTAAGTATAAGTGCTTATAAAAGCAATTATTGATATTACAATGTATCTCATAATTTATATTCTTTGCTGCTGTATTTTATGTGTCAGTAATCATTTTTGGTTTATTTGGCCTAAGATCTAAAACTAAAAAGTGGCAAGATTATATTGGCATATTCTCTGGATTGTTAGTCGATTTAGTTGTTTTAATATCTGCAGAACGTACAGGTGATCCAGATGCTAAAAATTAATTAACTCTCCAAACTCCATTCTTTCATAAATTTCCTAAGCTAACAGTAAAAGATTTATGTTTAATTACCTTCCTTCTTTATTCTTCATAAGCGTATTTTATAAATGATTATAATACAATGTTACATAATATTTTTTACTGTGCTATAAATGAAAAATAAAAACCTTACGTATTTAATTTTAGTCAATTAAATTTTCCAAATTCATTCCCTCAAAAGTGCCAGAACTCATCATGAGTAAGTTCGTGTTTTCCCAGTTTAAGTTATTCAAGTGTTTCTTTAATTTTTTTGAATCTGTAAAAATTAATAAGTCTTTACGCCCAAAAGCAGAAAGTACTTGATCAGGGGTAATAGGCTCTAATTTTTTGTGAGCTATAGCGCTAGGGCTAAAATAAACAATAGCCATATCTGGCTTATCCATACTTCCTTTATATTCTTTTAGGAATTCTTCATTCAAACTACTGAAAGTATGTAGTTCCATACAAGCAACTAATTTTCTGTTTGAGAATTGTGTTTTCATAGCTAATGAAGTTGCTTTTAGCTTGGATGGAGAATGTGCAAAATCCTTGTATACAGCAGAACTAGCTGTTTTTTTAACGAGTTCTAAACGCATTGATGCTCCCTTAAAATTAGCTATTTGTAAAAAGAAATCGGTATCAGTAACTCCTAACTCATTACAGACTAATTTTGCTGCATTTAGGTTTTGTAAATTATGGTTTCCAAAGATGATAAGTTCAGTATTATCAACTGTAGTTATACCATTAAGTATGCTATGTATTGGTGTAGTGTAGGGTATGAGCTGACAGTTAGTTTTCTCTTTAGCTAGTTTATTTAACTCTTCATCTTGTGAACAATAGATAAGCGTGTCTGTAACCATATTCTTAAATATTCTGAATTGGTCAATATACATATCAAAAGTATGGAATACATTAATATGATCCCAGGCGATACCACTAAGCACTGCAATATGTGGTTGGTATAAATGAAATTTTGGTCGCCTATCAATTGGGGAACTTAAATATTCGTCACCTTCCAGGATAATTATTGGAGCTTCATGTGTTAATTTCACCATAGTATCAAAACCTTCTAGCTGTGCGCCAACCATGTAGTCGCAATCGATATTTAAGTTCTGTAGTACATGTAATATCATAGCAGTAATGGAGGTTTTTCCATGACTACCACCAATTACTACCCGTTTTTTATGTTTACTTTGCTGGTAAATGTATTCAGGATAAGAATAAATTGGAATGTTTAACTCTTTTGCTTTAGCGAGTTCAGGATTGTCCTCTCGTGCATGCATACCTAAAATTATCGCATCCAGATCAGTAGTGATTTTATTAGCAAACCAGCCCATTTCAGAAGGGAGCAAGCTGTATTTTGCTAGCCTTTCCTTGCTTGGGCTAAAAATTGCATCATCACTTCCTGTTACTTCAAATCCTTTTTGATGCAAGGCTAAAGCCATGTTGTGCATAGCACTTCCTCCAATTGCAATTAAATGTATCTTCATCGTTTTTGTAAATTAATCTTTAATATAAAAGTAAAAATAAATCAAATTCTTAATTTTGAAGCACTAAAAATTTACTAACATGCAATTGTATACAATAGATACAGGATTTTTCAAATTAGATGGAGGAGCAATGTTTGGTGTCGTCCCTAAAGTGCTTTGGAGTCGTACTAATCCTACTGATGAAAATAATTTATGCCCTTGGGCTATGCGTTCTTTATTGATTGAAGACGGGAATCGTTTGATTTTGATTGACAATGGTATTGGGGATAAGCAAGATGATAAATTCCTTAAACATTATTATTTGCATGGGGATGTAAACTTATACTCTTCATTAGCAAAGCATGGTTTTTCAGCTGATGATGTAACGGATGTATTTTTAACTCATTTGCATTTTGACCATTGTGGTGGTAGTGTAAAATGGAATAAAGACAGAACTAGTTTTGAAATGACCTTTAAAAATGCAAAATATTGGAGCAATAAACAGCATTGGCAATGGGCAACAGAACCAAATAATAGAGAAAAAGCTTCTTTCTTAAGAGATAACATCATCCCAATACAAGAGGCTGGGCATCTTAACTTTGTGGAAAAAGAAGAGGGTCTGTTCAGTAATTTTAAAATCCTTTTTGTGAATGGACATACTGAAGCTCAGATGATACCACACATAACATACAAGGACAAAACAATTGTTTTTGCTGCTGATTTGCTGCCTAGTACAGGTCATATCCCATTACCTTATGTTATGGGTTATGATACCAGACCACTGCTAACGTTAACGGAAAAGAAAAAGTTCTTAAAACAAGCTGCAGAGCAAGAGTATGTTCTATATTTACAGCATGATAACTACAGTGAATGTTGCACTGTAGAACAAACTGATAGAGGTGTTCGTTTAAAAGAAACTTTCACTTTATCCGAAATACTCTAAAAATGAATATATTTACAGAACATCCCACGCAGGTAAGGGAAACTTATTTCCAACATATGAAAAAGGCATTAACTTTTTCTTTTAAACTATTATGGATGAGTTGTCAAGCATTGTTACATGCTTTCTTACCCTTCCTATTCGTAACAACAGTAAGCAACAAGATAGAGAGGATGAATGATGTCTTGCAAAAGCGAAAAGACAAAAGCTAGAGCAAAGAGTTAAACACATCCCAACTCTCACTAAAGTTAATGGTATCATCAAATCTTCTTTCTTTAACTATTTTACGATAGAGTGTAGTAAACTTCCCCTCATTATTTTTTACTAAGATACTTTCATAATCGCTTATGTCAGCATTAGTTGGCAAATGTTTTATGTAGCCAACTTTTTCAAAAGAAGATTGTTTTTTTTCTGACATTTAATTGTTAATCAGACAAACTTAAGGATTCTTTTGGTAATACGGAAATTGCGAGTGTTTTTTTGTTGATAAAGTTCTATTTTTGCGATAATATGAAAACAGAAAAACGCTATAATGATTTTTCTTCTTTTATCAGAAGAAAATTTAATACAAGAGTACAAAAGGTATCCATTGATGCTGGATTTACTTGTCCGAATAAAGATGGGACCAAAGGTGTAGGTGGTTGCACCTACTGCAATAATAACACTTTCAATCCTGATTATTGTAAGCCAATAAAACCCATAAAACAACAGATTAATGAAGGTATAGAATTCTTTTCTAAAAAATATAAAACTCAAAAATACTTGGCTTATTTTCAGGCTTTTACCAATACTTATGCTCCTCTTGCCGATTTAAGGAAAATGTATGAAGAGGCCTTGGATCATGAGGATGTAATTGGTTTAGTAGTGGCAACTCGTCCTGATTGTATAAAAGATGAGGTGTTAGATTACTTAGAAGAATTAGCTGCGGCTGGGAATTTTATAAAACTTGAGTTTGGCTTAGAATCTACAAAAAACGAAACTTTAGAAGCACTGAATAGATGTCAAACTCATGAGGAAGCAATTGATGCTTTTCAAAGAGCTGATGGTAGAGGTTTGCATCTAGGAGGACATCTTATTTTAGGATTGCCAGGAGAGACAAAAGGAGATATGATGAATCATGCAAAGATGGTTTCTCGATTACCTATAAATACGCTTAAGATTCATCATTTACAAATTGTAAAACATACTATGATGGCGGTTCAGTTCAAAAAAACACCGGAGATGTTTACTTTTATGAAACTGGAGGAATACATTGATTTTGTAGTTGATTTTGTGGAAAAACTAAAACCTGAGATTATTATTGAACGCTTTTTTAGTGAATCACCGGCTAGCATGTTAATTCATCCAAAATATGGTTTAAAGAATTTTGAAGTAAAGTACTTAGTAGAAAAAAGATTGGAAGAAAGAGAGTCTATGCAGGGGAGATTATTTCAAATCACGCATTAATTTTTCAATCCCCATCCAAATAAGAATAACAGGCCAGTAGGTTCTTATAAGTTCAGCTACTGAAATATGTACATAATCAAGGTTGTCTAATAAGAAAACAAATCCTATAAGAATTAATAGTATTCCGATTCCGATACTTTTTTTCATCTTTTAAATTTTAAGGTATTTAATAATTACTTTTGTGATATCAAAAATAATAAAATATGTCAGACGATAAGAAAATAATTTTCTCAATGAGAGGGTTGTCTAAATCCTTCAACAACAATAACAAACAAGTTTTAAAGAATATTCACCTTTCTTTTTTTTATGGTGCTAAAATTGGGATTATAGGATTAAATGGTTCTGGTAAGTCCACACTTTTAAAGATTATTGCAGGGGTTGAAAAATCCTTTCAAGGAGATGTAACTTTCTTGGATGGCTATAATGTTGGTTATTTAGAACAAGAACCAAAGCTAGATGAAAGTAAAACCGTAATTGAGATCGTAAAAGAAGGAATGAAAGAAGCAGTTGATGCCTTGGCAGATTACAATGCTATAAATGATGCTTTTGGCTTGCCTGAAAACTATGAGGATTCTGATAAGATGGAAAAGTTGATGAAAGAACAAGGAGTGTTGCAAGATAAGATTGAAGCTCTTGATGCTTGGAATATTGATACGAAACTCAACATTGCTATGGATGCCTTAAGATGTCCTGAGCCAGATGCTCAGGTTTTAGTGCTTTCAGGAGGTGAAAGAAGAAGAGTTGCTCTTTGTCGTTTGTTATTACAAGAACCTGAAATCTTATTGTTGGATGAACCTACCAATCACTTGGATGCTGAATCAGTATTATGGCTAGAGCAACATCTTTCGGAATATAAAGGAACGGTAATTGCCATTACTCACGATAGATACTTCTTGGATAATGTGGCAGGTTGGATTTTAGAGCTTGATAGAGGAGAGGGTATTCCTTGGGAAGGTAATTATTCTGAATGGTTGGAACAAAAAACAAAACGATTAGCAAGAGAGGAAAAGACTGAAAGCAAAAGAAGAAAAACATTAGAGCGGGAGTTGGAATGGGTGCGTATGTCACCAAAAGGAAGGCGTACGAAATCAAAATCGCGTTTAGACAATTATGAAAAACTATTAGGAGCAGAAGGTAGGCAGAAAGAAGATAAAATTGAATTGTACATTCCGCCAGGACCAAGGTTAGGTACAAATGTAATTGATGCTGAAAAAGTAAGTAAAGCCTTTGGTGATAAATTGCTGTATGAAGACTTAGAATTCAAATTACCTCCTGCAGGTATTGTTGGTATTGTTGGTCCTAATGGAGCTGGTAAAACAACTTTGTTTCGTATGATAATGGAGCAAGAAACTGCTGATTCGGGTACTTTCAAGGTTGGGGAAACAGTAAAGATTGCTTATGTTGATCAGCAACATGTCGATATTGATATGGAAAAAACAATTTGGGAACAAATTACTGGAGGATTGGAGCAGGTAAATGTTGGTGGAAAGTTAATGAACTCAAGGGCGTATGTGGCTAAGTTTAACTTTAATGGCGCTGACCAAAACAAAAAAATAGGTGTGCTTTCAGGTGGAGAACGTAATCGTTTGCACTTGGCTTTAACTTTAAGACAAGAAGCAAATGTGCTTTTACTTGATGAGCCAACTAATGATTTGGATGTAAATACCTTAAGATCATTAGAAGAAGGATTAAATAATTTTGCAGGTTGTGCGGTAATTATTTCTCATGATAGATGGTTTCTGGATAGGGTATGTACGCATATCTTGGCTTTTGAGGGAGATTCTAGTGTTGTGTATTTTGAGGGTGGTTATTCTGATTATGAGGAAAATCGTAAAAAACGATTGGGGGATATTTCTCCTAAACGTATTAAGTACCGTAAACTAAAAAGAGATTAATCTTTTTCTTGATTTGAGAAAATAAATTTAAACCGATAATTTTCTTGGTTCTTTTGACAATACCGAATAAAGTGAATCAAACTTATTTTAGATAATTATCTGAACTAACTTTTAGTAGTTAAGTTTTAAAATGAATTAAAATTATTAAAATATTCATAGAGTGATGACTTTAAATATTTTATGAGTTATTATATGAAGTTTTATTCTATCAGTATTTATATGGATTAGTCAGTTAATTATTTTTTGTATGTTTACAGTATGGGGATTTTGAAAGCCAATTAATAGAGTAAGCAAAATTATTTACAATGTTAACAGTAGTTGCTCTTTCATCTACAATGTCATTTGCACAGTCAGGAACATTTGCTTTAGTTTTAGGCTCTGATATGATAGGTGCATCTTGACAAGATTATTCTATTAACTCAACGGTTGGATATTTTGTTTCTGATGCTATGTTAGTAGGAACTGGTTTATCTATGACTTCTGGATATAATTCATCAAAAACAAAAGAGATTAGTCCAGTTGTTAGATATTATTTAAGTGGTAATCTATATGCTATGGCTGGTATTTCAATGATGGCTGTAGAAGATGTATATGCAGGAATTGGATTATCTTTAATGTGGAATGATAAAGTTGCTATTGAACCAGGTTTTTGAGTAACTCTAGGAGATGAAAATATGACTTTAGCTGTTTCTATAGGAATTAGTATTAGATTAGGAATGGATGAATAATCTATTATAATGAATATTTAAGAAAAGGAGCTGTTTAACTCCTTTTTTATGCATTAAATATTTCCCCACTTCTTATGTAATGGTATGAATAGGGGTGATTTGTAATAGTTTTAATAGAAAGAGCTACTTATTTACTCAGATGCTTTATGAAGTAGTATGCTAGCCAAAACCATATAACAAAGGTTCGGTATCCAAACAGCTAGTGCAGGAACTAGATTGCTATTAGTAGCAAAAGTAGTACTTACTTGCATAAATAAAATATAGGTAAAGGCAATTAGTATTCCTATGCCTAAGTGTATACCAATGCCTCCTCTAGTTTTTCTGCTAGCAATAGCTACAGCAATAAGAGTGAGTATAATAGAAGCAAAAGGAAAGGCAACTCTCTTATGCTTTTCTATTTTATGAAAAACAAGTTGCTCACTACCTTTAAGTTCTTCATCCGCTATATAATCGTTTAGTTCAAACATATTCATTGTTTCAACTAAACTTTTTCGTTTGGTAAAATCATGTGGGCTTAGGTTGATACTTGTGTCAATACTAGCGCCATTGCTGATAATTTCTCCATTATCAGTAAATTCTCTAACTTCATATTTATTTATCGTCCATCTTTGACTAAGGGTATCGTACTGGATGTAATCGGATTTTAATTTAGATGCTAATTTTCCATTTTTGAAATTTTCTAAAGTAAATTTATATCCTATATTTCTAATGGAATTGAAACTTTCCATGTACATATATTGTCCTGGCTGAATTTGCATATGGATGTTCTTAGCACGAGAATAGCGTTTACTTTTTAGGTATTTGTTTTCAAAATCAATACGCTCACCATTGGATGGAGGGATGATAAAATTTCCTAATATAAAAGATAATGCTCCTAACGCTACTGCTGATATGATAAAAGGTTTTAGCAATCGCTTAAAGTTCATGCCACTATTGAGTATGGCAATTATTTCAGTATCATTTGCCATTTTGGAAGTGAAAAAGATAACTGAAATAAAAATAAAGAGTGGGCTAAATAGATTACCGAAATAGGGAATAAAGTTTAAGTAGTAATCCATAATTATGGATTTTATTGTTACTTCATTTTCCAAGAAGTCATCTATCTTTTCGGAGATGTCAAAAATGATAACAATCAGTAATATCAAAGTTAGGGTAAAAAAGAATGTACCCAAGAATTTTTTAACGATATACCAATCTAGTCTAGTCATTTATAATCTGACATCTAGTTTTTTAACCATCTGATTTTTCCATGCAGTAAATGTGCCTGCTTCTAGTTGTTCTTGTGCCTGTTCCATTAGCCATAAATAAAAACGAATATTGTGTAAAGTAGCAATCTGTTTTGCTAGCAATTCATTGTTTGTAAACAGGTGACGCACATAGGCTTTTGTATAAGTGTTGTCAACAAATGAAGTTCCATTTGGGTCAAGAGGACTATAATCATCAGCCCACTTTCTATTCTTCATATTCATGGTTCCTTCTGATGTGAAAAGCATTCCATTTCTTGCGTTTCTAGTTGGCATAACACAGTCAAACATATCTATACCAAGAGCAATGTTTTCAAGCAAATTACTTGGCGTACCTACACCCATCAAATACCTTGGTTTGTTCCATGGAAGTATTAAGCAGACTATGTCTGTCATTTCGTACATCATATCATGAGGTTCTCCTACTGAAAGTCCGCCAATAGCATTTCCATCTCTTTCAAAACTTGCAATCTTTTCAGCTGACTGAAGTCGCAAATCTTTATAGACACTTCCTTGTACAATTGGGAAGAAAGTTTGTTCGTATCCGTATTTTCCCTCTGTAATATCAAAGCGATCACAACATCTTTTAAGCCATCTATGCGTCATGTGCATGGATTCTTTTGCATATTCATATTCGCACGGGTAGGGTGTGCATTCATCAAAAGCCATGATAATATCTGCACCAATCGTTCTTTGTATATCTATTGCATATTCAGGAGTGAAAAAGTGAGAGCTTCCATCAATATGAGATTGAAATTTCACTCCTTTTTCTGTAATTTTTCTTCTGCCTGAAAGTGAATAAACTTGGTATCCTCCACTATCGGTCAGTAAGGGTTTATCCCAACCTATGAATTTATGTAACCCTCCTGCTCCTTCAATAATATCAAGTCCAGGGCGTAAGTAAAGGTGATAGGTATTTCCTAGAATAATTTGTGCTAAAGTATCTTCTATAAGTTCATGCTGATGTATTCCTTTTACTGTTCCTACAGTACCTACTGGCATAAAGATTGGAGTCTTTATTTTACCATGTGCAGTTTCCATTTCTCCTAACCTTGCTTTGGAATACGCATCTTCCTTTAATAGTGTAAATTTCATGATGGCAAAAGTAATTAATTTAATCCTCTAGTATCTAATGTCTATTATCTAAAATCTATTAATTACTTTTGCAGAGGTAATTATTGATGCTATCGCTTCAATCTATTGAAGAGGAAAGTCCGGACACCATAGAGCAACATAATGGGTAACACCCATCTGCCGTAAGGTATGGACAAGTGCAACAGAAAGTATGTACAGGTAATGCTGTAGTGAAACCAGGTAAACTCTATGTGGTGCAATACCATGTATATCAGGATTTAAGAGCTGCTCGCTTTTTCCTGAGGGGTAGGTAGCTTGAGGTAAT
>JABGVU010000059.1 GCA_018645865.1 Flavobacteriales bacterium | reverse complement strand
CATCCATTCCAAGGAACAACATCTAGTGTAAGATCAGAAGCAATAACTTCTACCTCTCTATTTACAAATACATTACCTAACGAATCAATTGTTGTAAGCACACAAGATAAACTTGAATCTAAAGATTCTTGAATACCCCATGAATCAGCAGAAAACTTGAATTCATAAGATCCTGGCGCTAATAATGTAGTAAAATCCCAAACATTATCGCCATCAGCATCTGACATTGCCCAACAATTTCCGCACCATCCGTTAAATTCACCATTGACTTCTGGAGTTGCAAATCCAGATACGCCATTCATGTCAACTTGGAAAGTTACATTATAAGATGAAGGAGCAGAAGCACAACTAGAGCATGATTCCCAACACACTACTCCTAAAGTAGTATCTCCTGAAACATTTAGCGTTCTATTAGTATACCCCCAATTTGTGACTGTACAAGGATCTCCTGCAAACAGGCTCTCTTGAATATTAAATCCGTCAGCAGAAAATTTAAACTCATGTGCAGTATTTTTAAGAACCTTGCCTGAAACTTCCCAGACATCATCTCCATTGGAATCAGACATAGCCCAACAAGATCCACACCAATTGTTAAAAGTACCATTCACTTCAGGAGTTGTAAATCCTAAAGATACAGAACTCATATCTACCTGAAATGTAACTGTTGCAGAATCAATAGGTGTTTGCGCTTTAGACACAAATACAATACTGAGTATCATCAGGTTAACGAGCAATAATTTAATAATTTTTTTCATTATAATTTGTTTTGGTTAATAATTCGGTTATAAATGTACAGAAAAAATAGTTAGTGTGTGATTTACATTTACTTTTTTTTCACTAGATTAAAAATACCAAAAAATATACTTAGTGTTAATTTAACACTATATGAAAATAAGCTTGTTTTTTATTAATAAGATGTCATATATGTACATTATACACTAAGGTAGCTGAAATATACTTTATATTATGAAAAAAATAAAAGAAAATGTAATAAAGAAGAAAGAAAAACAAGCTATAAAATTTATTTAGAAAGCTGAATAGCTTCTTTTATATAATATCAGATACACCCTCCATATGCATAAGAATTTTCGATTTTATAATTATCAATATCATTATCGACACAAAACATATGATGAATTAAATCTAATAATTTATTTGAATACCCCCATTCATTATCATACCAACTTATTATTTTAAGAAAAGTACCATTTAATTGCATACCAGCATTAGCATCAAATATTGAAGTTCTACTATCAGAAATAAAGTCTGAAGACACTACCATGTCTTCCGTGTATCCAAGAATTCCCTTTAAATCTTTAGATAAGGAGGCTTCTTTCATTACCTTACATACTTCATAATATGAGGTTGGAATTTTAAGATTTACAGTTAGGTCAATAACAGAAACATTAGCAGTTGGAACTCGAAATGCCATTCCAGTTAACTTACCCTTCATAGATGGTATGACTCTCTCAACTGCTTTAGCTGCCCCAGTAGATGATGGAATTATATTTTGATACGCCCCTCTTCCTCCTCTCCAATCCTTAACAGAAGGATTATCTATAGTCTTCTGGGCGCCAGTTACTGCATGAACCGTAGTCATTAAACCATTCTTTATTCCAAACTTATCATTTAGAACCTTTACTATAGGGGCAAGACAATTAGTTGTACATGAAGCATTGGAAACAATATTCATAGTTGAATTATAATTTTTATTATTAACACCCATTACAAACATTGGCGTATCGTCTTTAGACGGGGCTGAAATAATTACTTTCTTAGCACCAGATTTAAGATGTAATTTTGCTATATCTTTAGTTAAACATAATCCTGTAGAATCGATAATATAATTAGCATGAACTTCATCCCATTTAATATTTTCAATTTTATTCTCAGAACTTACTCTAATTCTTTGTTCGTCAATTATCAAATAATTACCATCAACTTCTATATTCTTAGAAAATCTACCATGAGTAGAATCGTATTTTAACATGTATACTATATGATTAATATCAACTATATCATTTATCGCAACAATTTTAATAGATTTATTATTAATAGCAGCCCTAAATACTAACCTTCCTATTCTACCAAAGCCATTGATACCTATCTTTATTTTCATAATATTAAATTTAATTAATATGCATCATAACCATCATCTACATATTTATTCTTAAATTCATTTTTATATTCTAAAAGTTCTCTTTCAATTTTTTTATATTTATTTACTACTTCAACATATTCTTCTTGATTTTCAATTTGATCTCTTTGTAATTCTATTTTTCTATTTATAAAAAATAAAAAAGAAAAGATGCTAGCAACTATGCAGCCAAAAACAAAACCAAACATGAATAAAAGAAAATTAAGCATTTAAATAATTTTTACAAACTTAGTGTATTTTTTACACATCACAATATTTTAGCATAAATTTTATTTTGTGTATATTTTACACTATCTTTGTGGAAATTTAGAAAACAATATGATTTTAATTGCAGATAGCGGATCAACAAAATGTAGCTGGGCATTATGTGATCAACATGGTGTACTAATAAAAAAATTTATGACTATTGGGTTTAACCCATATTTTATTGACAAAAAGAAAATTCTAAAAGAGCTAGAACAATCAGATTTAACGAAACATAGCAATGAAATTCATGAAGTTTTCTTCTATGGTGCAGGGTGTTCATCAAAAGATAAAAATAATATTATAGCAGAATCTCTTCAGTCTTTCTTTATAAATTCAAAAATTGTTGTTAAACATGACATTGATGCAGCCTGTTACGCAATGTACAAAGGAATCCCTAATATTACATGTATTTTAGGAACAGGATCAAATTCTTGCTTCTATGATGGAAAAAATATTATTGAGAACGCTCCTTCTTTAGGTTTTTTACTTGGAGATGAAGCTTCAGGGAACTATTTTGGGAAGAAAATATTGACTCTCTATTTCAATAATTTAATGCCTGAAGATCTAAAGATAAAATTTGAATCTGGATTTGAAACAGACTTATCAATCATAAAGAAAAATATATATAATAATAATAGATCAAATGTATATCTTTCAAAATATTTTCCTTTTGTTACTGAAAATAAAAATCATCCTACAATCCAAGATCTAATTTCTAATTCATTAAATGATTTTTTTAATTTACATGTTTGTTGTTATGAAAATTATAAAGATTTAGAAATTAATTTTATTGGCTCTGTTGGATACTTCTTATCTGAAGAAATAAATATAATAGCCAAAAAATATAACTGCAAGATAGGTGGCATAGTTAGAAATCCAATAAATAATTTAATAGATTTTCATTTTAATAAGATTATGCCTTTTACTGATAGTATTCCTGTATTAAAAAGCTAAGCAAAGAAATTATTTTAAAATTTAGAAGTTGTCCTATTTCATCATCCAAGAACCACCGACACTTAAAACATTTTCTAATTCTAAATATTCTAAATAAGACTCTTTATTTATTCCTCCAGTTGGACAAAAACTAACATTTGGAAATACAAATTGATACGTTTTTAAAGCGGGTATTCCTCCAAATAAATTTGCAGGAAAAAACTTAAAGAATCTTAATCCCATTCCTAAACCTAAAACAATATCACTTGGTGTAGCAATGCCTGGAATAAATGGAATTTTAGAATTTATTAGCTCCCTTGTTAACTTCTCAGATATTCCAGGGCTTACAATAAAATCAACTCCAATTTTTACTGCTCTCTGGATTTGCTTAGTATTAATAACAGTACCAATACCTAGGCAAATCTTATTACCATAATTTTTCTTTATAAATTCAATAGCCTCAAAAGCAACTTTAGTTCGTAGCGTTACTTCAATACAATTAATGTTCTTAGATAAAATAGAATTAATTTTAGGCACTATTTCATTCATATTATTAATAGTAACAACAGGAATTATTGAATGTTGATTCAATATAGATTCGATATTATTTTGTGCAATTTTCATAGTTATATTTTTTACAAAAAACTTGCCCCTTCTTCACTTGAAGAAACGTGCGCTCGCATATTAAAAAATAATTCCCTTCCTAATCCAAACACATTGCTATTATCTTTTGTTTTAATAGCTCTATTATTTACATGTTGATTCATACATTTCAATTCACCCGTAATGGCATTCATAAGAATAATATCTCCTGTTTGAATTTTAGCAATTAAACCACCATCTTTAGCCTCAGGAACAACATGAATTGCTGCAGGAATTTTACCAGAAGCACCAGACATTCGTCCATCAGTAATTAATCCAACCTTAAACCCTCTTCTTTGTAATATCGTTAGTGTTGGGGTTAACTGATGAAGCTCAGGCATACCATTTTGCTTTGGGCCTTGAAAAGGCAATACGGCAATAAAATTTTTATTTAATTCATTATTTTTAAAGGCCTTAATTAAATCATCTTGTTCTTCAAAAACAAT
>JABGVU010000038.1 GCA_018645865.1 Flavobacteriales bacterium | reverse complement strand
TACCGCTCAAGGAGGTATTGTGTTCTATGTATCACCTGATGGAAAAAATGGTCTAGTAGCTGCTACAATAGATCAGTATTCAAATTGGTATGATGCTTCTGATGTTATCTCTAACCCTTCAAACCATACACTTGAGGGTCAGAAATTTCGAGATTGGAGACTGCCAACAAAATATGAATTAAATGAAATGTACGTAAATCTACACCAACAAGGGCTTGGCGGTTTTGCTAATATCTACTATTGGAGTTCTACTGAGGACGATAACTACGATGCGTGGGGTCAGAATTTCGCCAATGGATTCCAGGCCAACTTCAGTAAGTTCAACAACTTCGGTGTTAGGGCTGTTCGGGCTTTTTAACTATTTAACCATTTATCCATTTAAAAAGATAAAGCCCTACCAACTTGGTGGGGATTTAGCATTTATCTGCACACTTTGCACCATCAATGGCTGCTGAGATAATTCCACCTGCATAGCCAGCACCTTCACCACAAGGGTATAAGCCTTTTATTTGTGGGTGTTCAAGGGTTTCTCTATCTCTAAGAATACGAACAGGAGAGGAGCTTCTGCTTTCAGGAGCGTGCACTACAGCTTCATTGGTAAAATAGCCTTTCATTTGTTCGCCCATTTGTCTCAAGCCCTCTTGTATATTCTCTCCAACAAAATCAGGTAATATTCTGTTAATTACTGCTGAAGTTGTTCCAGGAATATAAGAGGTTTTAGGTATGTCAGTTGATAAAATGTTATTAGCATAATCCACTAATCTTTGTGCAGGAACTTTTTGAGTTTCACCACCTAATTTCCATGCATTTTGTTCTATCTCTTTTTGGAATTGCATACCCGATAAAGGTCCATATTTTTCATATTTAGCAAAATCCTCTAACTTTAATTCCATTACTATTCCTGAATTAGAGGTTGGATAATCCCTTTTGGAAGGCGACCAGCCATTAGTAACAACTTCTCCAGGCTTAGTAGCACAAGGGGCAATAATTCCTCCAGGACACATGCAAAAGGAGTAAACACCTCTCCCTTTTATTTGCTTTACAATTGAGTAGGGTGCAGGAGGTAGAAATTCAGCTCTGACTTTACATTTGTATTGTATTTGGTCAATCAATTCTTGCGTATGCTCCACTCTAACGCCAATAGCAAATGCTTTGGCTTCAATAGCCACTTCTTTTTTATGTAATAATTCAAATATGTCACGAGCTGAATGCCCAGTTGCTAATATTATTTTTTTAGCTTCAATACGAGTGCCATCTTGTAATTCAACTCCTTTTGTGGTATTGTTTTTTATAAGAATATCAGTTACTCGGCTGTTAAATATAACTTGCCCACCATACTGTATGATGGTTTCACGAATAGCTTGTATAATTTTTGGAAGTTTATTGGTTCCAATATGTGGGTGTGCATTCACTCTTATTTCTTCAGTTGCTCCGTGTTGAACCAAAATATCTAGTATCTTGTTTACATCTCCTCTTTTTTTACTTCTAGTATAGAGTTTTCCATCTGAATAAGTACCAGCACCACCTTCTCCAAAACAATAATTAGAATCTTCATTCACAATATGGTTTTTAGTTAGGTTAGCTAAATCTCTTCTTCTAGCTCTAACATCCTTTCCTCTTTCTAAAATAATAGGTTTTATATCTTTTTCTATTAGCTTTAAAGCAGCAAAAAGTCCTGCAGGTCCTGCTCCAATGATAATAACTTCATCTTTTTTAGTTACATCCTTGTATTCAGGAATATCCTCTTCTTTTTTTGTAAAAGTTTCCTTTATGTAAACATCAACCCTAAGGTTAATTTTAGTTACTTTTTGCCTTGCGTCAATCGATCGTTTTAAAATTGCAATATGTTTAATGTCTTTTTCAATAATATTCAACTCTTTGGCAAGTGTACTTTTTAGTAATTTTTCTGTTGAAGCTACTTCAGGTAATACTTGTATCTGTAGGGTATTTATCATGGTTCAAAAATACAGATTGAAATTGAACGAATAAGTTTTTTAAAAATTAAATTCTGATTATTTAATAATCTGTATTAGCAATTGTATCTTTGTAAAAAACAAAATTAAGAATGAAAAAGATATTTCTATTTACATTAACCTTAACTGTTTGTCAGTTTGGATTTACTCAGGAAAATACGATAAAATTAAAATCAGGACAATTAAATATAGTCGCTAATAAACAAATAGATAGAGCTGATAACATGAAGTATTACTTCATGGCTTTTAGTGCTATACCTTCAATTGAAGAAAGAGATCAAATAGCTAATTTGGGAGTTACATTTTTAGAATATATTCCAAATAAAACTTATGTAGTAAACCTTGATAAAAAATGTGCATTATCGGCTTTGAATAAGTATGGTGTCATTGCATTAATCCCTATTGAAGGAAAGCATAAATTAGATCCTAAAATTCAAAATAACAATTTCCCAAGGTGGGCTGTTAATGATGGAAAATTATCCATAAAAGTATTGCTTTATAAAGATGCAAATATTTCAATTATGCAAGAGGTATTTAGAAATAAAGGATACAGAATTGATGACATTACTTTACTAAGTAATAGCATCACAATAACAATAAACTCTTCTTATTTAAGCACTATAGCAAATATGAGTTCAGTGTGGTATATTGAACCAATTGATCCGCCATCAGAAAAAGAAAACAAAACATCTAGAACACTAGGTAGGTCAAACACAATAAATACCAAGTATGCTAGTGGTAGGCATTATAATGGTGAGGGAATTAATATCATGATGCAAGATGATGGAATTATTGGCCCTCACATTGATTATAGTGGTCGAATTGATCAGTCAAGTTTTGGTGGAAGTAGTAATAATTTATCTAACACGCATGGTGATCATGTTGCGGGAACCATTATGGGTTCAGGAAATTTGGATCCTATTGCTGCTGGAATGGCAAATGCTGCTTTTTTATATGTTTATAGTTCATCCAACAATAATTATTCTTTGGCTTTTCCTTCTTTATATGTTAATGATGATGTTGTTATTACTTCAAAATCCTATAGTAATGGATGTAATGCAGGTTATACTTCCCTGTCTCAAGAGTTAGATCAACAAATAAATTCACATTCATCATTAATTCATATTTTCTCAGCAGGTAATAATGGTAGTAGTTCCTGTTCTAACCCTTATATTTCGAATACAAATGGTAGTGATTGGGGAAATGTTACGGGTGGACATAAGCAAGGGAAAAATGTTATTGCAGTAGCAAATCTTACTTCTACAAGTGGATTAGCTAATTCATCTAGTAGGGGTCCTGCAGCGGATGGCAGAATAAAGCCTGATATAGGAGCAAAAGGCACTAATGTTAATTCAACAGTTCCAACTAATGATTATGATTCCTACACAGGAACATCTATGTCATGCCCAGGTATTGCGGGGATAATGGGGCAATTATATCAAGGATATAAAGAATTAAATGGAGGTGTAAATCCTAATTCAGCCTTAATGAAAGGAGTTTTATTAAATTCAGCTGATGATTTAGGAAATCCTGGTCCTGATTTTAAACATGGATGGGGTGAAGTGAATGCTTATCAAGCAATTAAAATATTAGAAAATAATCAGTACTTAAACTCTAGTATATCACAAGGAGGAAATAATACACATAACATCATAGTTCCTTCAGGAATAATACAATTAAATGTTATGATCTATTGGCATGATATTGAAGGAAGTGTTAATGCAGCTCCAGCTTTAGTGAATGATATTGATATTAATATGACAAATGCTAATGGTTTGACAGCATATCCTTGGCTCTTAGATACTACAGCTAATGCTACTGCATTAAACTCAAATGCAACTTATGGAAATGATCATATTAATAACATGGAGCAAATTACGATAAATAATCCTGTTTCGGGAAATTATGTTTTGTCAGTTAACGGTTTAACTATTCCTTTTGGGACACAAGAATACTGGGTGACTTATCAATATATTACAGAAGAAGTTGAACTAACCTATCCTATTGGAGGTGAAGGTTTTGTTCCTGGAGAAGATGAATTAATTAGATGGGATGCTTCTGTAGATAATACTCCGTTTACTTTAGAATATACTACTGATGGGTTAACTTGGAATATGATTTCTAATAGTGTTGGTGTAAATTCACGTTACTATAATTGGACTGTGCCAAACACGGTTACAAATCAAGCAAAAGTAAGAATTAGTCGTAATGGAAATATTGACGAAAGTGATTCAGACTTTACTATTATTGGTGTACCACAGAATGTAACAGTAAATTGGATATGTCCTGATTCAATTTATGTATCATGGAATACAGTTAGTGGCGCTACTGATTATGAAGTAAGTATGTTAGGGAATGTTTATATGGATTCAATGACTACAACCACTGCAACGACAACTTTAATTATAAATCCTAACCCTGCAATTACAGATTCTTGGTTTTCAGTTTGTGCTAAGTTAAATGGTGATAAGGGAAGAAGAGCGGTAGCTATTAATGCACAGCCTATCAATATTGGCTGTATGGCTTCTCCATTAGCAAATTTCACTACAATTGGATCGGCATCATGTTCTGGAATTGTTAATTTTATTGATGCTAGTTTTAATCAGCCTAATTATTGGCAATGGGATTTTGGTGACGGAACAATTTCTAATCAACAAAATCCAGTACACACATATTTGCAAGAAGGTACATTTGATGTAAGCCTTTTTGTCTCAAACGGTTTAGGTCAAGATTCTATTTTTCTAACTTCTTTAGTTAGTGTTAATTTTATGCCAGCACCAATTGCTTATAATGATACTTCATATGTTAATCCTGCTACTTTTCAGCTTACTACAGCCGCTAACTCAGTAAATTGGTATACTGATACTCTTGGCAGTGGTTTTGTTTTTTCAGGATCTCCTTTTACGACTCCTTTGTTGAGTGCTAATACCACTTATTATGTTAGAGAGATTGGTGGACCTGCTATATTTGGTGGTCCTGTTGATAATACAATTGGTAGTGGTGGTTTTTATAATAATGACAGGCATTTGTTTTTGGATTGTTACACGCCTTCAACATTAATTTCAGCTGATGTATATGCCAATACTTCACAGGCAATTACTTTCGAGTTAAGAGATAATAATAGTCTCGTTTTAGCAGATACTACCATAACAGTACAAACGGGCTTAAATATTTTGCATCTTGGTTTTGATGTCCCTGTAATGAACAACCTAGAACTAGGAATGAGTGCAGGAGGGTCTGATTTATATAGAAATAGCACAGGTTCAGCATATCCTTATTCTATTGGAAATATTGCAAGTATAACAGGACATAATTCTCCTGGAAGTGCTACTTACCATTATTTCTTTTATAATTTAAAAATGCAAGAAAATTGTATATCTGATTTTGCTGAAGCTACAGCAGTATTTATGCTGCCATCATTTGTTGAAAATGTTATTGAAGATAAATTTTCAATCTATCCTAACCCTGCAACTAATTCGATTAATATAAGTACTGATGAAACTATTAATCATATTTCTATTTTTGATATTAAAGGAAGTTTAATTTTTAGTAAATCCTACCAAAAAAGTCATACTTCTATTAAGGTTAGTGATTTTGCAAAAGGAGTTTATACTATTAAGGTTGTAAGTAAAGAAAATTCAAGTGTACAGCAATTAATTATTGAATAGTGCGATTCTTGTTGGTAATAGCATTGCTAAATATTTTTAGTATTTCTATTTTTGCTCAGGATAAACTGCTAATTGCTCCTTTTTCTATTGTTAATGGAGATACTTTTTTTATAGCTGATGTTCCTGAAGTTGCAGTGTTAGCTTTTAAGGATAAAGAAGAACATAAGAAATATTACATCCTTAAAAAGAGAGTATTGAAAGTATATCCATTTGCTATGTCAGCAAAAGAAAAATTGATGAGTATACAGAAAGGATTAGATTCAATTCCTAAAAGAAAACATAAAAAACGATATACTAGAGAAGTAGCAAAATGGGTAAAAGAAGAGTATGCTGAGCAATTAAAAAATTTAACTATGAGTGAAGGTAAGATTTTAGTTAAGTTGATTTATCGTGAAACTAATACAACCTCTTATGAAATTGTAAAATCTTATAGAGGAAGGTTCAATGCGTTTTTTTGGCAAAGCATGGCTAAGCTTTGGGATAATAACTTAAAAACAGAATATGATCCTGTAAATAATAGAGAGGATATGCTCACTGAACATATTTTAATTCAGGCCAAACTAGAAGGAAAGTTTGAATAAAGAAACAGGATTTGTGCCCGTTTCTTTCTATTATTAAAATCAAAAACCTACTTAGTAAATTTCTTCACAATTTTATTGTCATCAAAAATAATAGCAATAGAATAAAGTCCCGATTCAAGCTGTTCAACATTAATTACAGAGGAAGGATTATTTTCGGTATAAATAACTCTACCTAAAGCATCATAGATTTCTATTTTATTAATTTTCTTATCTGAACTAACATTTAGGGTGTTATTTACAGGATTAGGATATAGTTTTAAAGTATTTATCTCTGTATTTTCAATTGAAGTACTATTGCAATTTGCTTGACAGCCAGTAAGAGAAGTGTATAATCCAGTTCCATCTCCTGGATCAATACAGCCTAAGCTTGCATCACAATTCCATGATGGGGTAGCACCGCAAGCGTTTTGACAATCTTGCAATGACCAATAGTTTCCACTACCATTACCAGGGTCTTGGCAATTACCTGGAGCCACACAATCCCAAGTTGGTTGCGGAGTGCAGTCAAGTATACAGTCATTATAAGATGTGTAATTTCCACTACCATCACCAGGATCATAACAACTATTTAACACCCAATCGCAATCATAGCTTACTGGCGCAGTACAATTTGTTTGACATGATGATAATGTTGTATAGCTTCCACTTCCTGTTCCAGGGTCTACGCATGAATAATTAATACATTCATAAGTTACTGGTTGTTGTACCCCTACATTTTCAAAATAACTAATAAAGTCGTCATCTGTTCCTACAATTAGATCATTGTCACCATCACCATCAAGATCTTTAAAATTAGGTATTCCTCCTCCTTGCCAATTTGGGAAAGATAATCCAAATGGATTTTGAGTTGGCGGTGGATTATATTGAGGTATTGCTGCTGTTCCAGTATTTTCTACATAACCAAAATCAGTTGAATTATAATTTTCTTGAGTAAATATTATATCTAAGTCTCCATCAGTATCAATGTCTTCTAGGGCTAACAAAGAGAATATTCCAGATGGAATTCCAAAAACATTTAATTGAGGTGATGAGAAATTTGGAGCCGTAGGAGAACCAATATTTTCTATAAATAAGAAATTTGCAGCGTAGGTTGAATAATCAAAAGAGAAACCTAAGATGTCAGTGTCTCCATCATTATCGATATCACCTAAAGTCGTATAAACTATCGTTGGGCTGGAAGTTAAGCCAAATTGATTTACAGTTGGGGTAGAGAATTGTGGAGAGCTTGGGCTACCAGTATTCTCGTAATATAAAAAATTAGAACTAACTGCATATGTATTATAGTTCATGCTCACTAGATTTGATAATATATCAAAATCTCCATCATTATCTATATCTATAAATTTATGATGTTGACGTATTCCGAATTCAGGAAAAGTTGGGCTATAAGCTGTAAGTCCAAAAGGATTAATAACTGCATTAGCAAAATTAGGACTAGTCGCAATACCGATATTCTCTTGATAACGGAATCCAAGACCATATCCAAAGCCGCCATTATATTCTCCTGCAAGATAATCAAGATCTCCATCATTATCAAGATCTGCGAATTCAGGATTAATAATAGCCTCATCATTTCCATCTTGTAAATTAAATGGGTCTTGTATTGGGTATGCAAACCATTGAGCATTTGCTGTATTGGTAAATGAAATTCCAATTAAAAGTGCAATTCCACCTAATATTCTCTTCATTCTATTGGCATTTACAATTCCATTTAGTTGGCTAGCCAAATATTTAATTCTAGAAATCAAGTTATTAATTTCTGATTCTAGCTTTTTTTCAGATTTTTGTAATAAAACATTTAATTTTTTAACTAAATACTTCAACTGTCTTTGCTTTCTAGAAAAGTGTTTAGGTCTCATAAATTCTGTATTCTTTATATTAACGATTCAAAAATATACTATTTAAGATCAAATACTATGCTTAGCATAATAAATTAATTTCTAACTTAGTATTATGACTTTTTTTCAATATTTTCTTGACGCCAGAAAGTGGTAGTTGGTATCATTAATCCTTTTTGGTGATCTTTTGTAATTGTATTTAGAATATTTGGCCTTATTTTATCTGCAAGTATATGTATGTCATATATTTCGTCCAAGGAAGTAAGATATGTCATTTTTCCTGCTATACTTTTGGTTGGCAGATGAACTACTACTATTCCTGCTTCATCAGCTTTTTCTGCAAAAGGTAGTTTCCCAAAAGTAGAAGAGTTTTTTCTCAGTTTGGAAAGTCCAATAAATAGATAATCTTTATGTAAACTCATTCCTCTTACAAAACCATTAATTTGTACAATTACCTCATAAGTACCGTCTTCAGTATTAACTTTTACTAATTCTCCGGTTGCAGAAAGTAGTACGTATAATTCGTTGTTAAAGATTCTTGGCGTATGTGGCATAGCCAATCCTTTAGCAATTATGGCGTTTGTTTCTACATCAATAATTATTCCGCTTTCGGTTACCTTATCGCGCCAGCTTTGAGGTATATTTCCATTATTGAAAGCAGTAGTATATTTCGGTTTTCCATTTTTCATTGCCATCCCATTAAGGTGACATCTGTCTTCTGAAGCAATTTTATCAATAAATGGGGGAGTCCAGAAAGGAGTGAAGTTATAATTATCATCAATTTCTACTATTGATGAAAAGAGCGTGTTAACTGCATATAGCTCCCCATTATTTCCAAAATTTAAATCATGAATATCAATTGCTCCTGTATGAAAAGTATTTCTGGGCAGGTAAAGTGCATCATAAGTATTGGGTGCTTTTGGATAGAATCTTGCTAAATCGATAGAATTTCGAAATACAATTACTTCATCCTTACAGGCAATAGCAATTTTATCTTCTTTAGTGTCCTCAGCAATACCCATTGCTTTTTCAAAATTTCTTGGCAGTTGTACTAAACTATTCTCATCTTTTGCAGAAATAAAAACCACTTTACCAGCTTGATAAGTAGAAATTGCAATACTGCAATTCAATTGCTGTAATAATTGAGGAAGTTGAGGGGTATACCTACAGCTAAAAGGTGCAAGGGCTTTTGGGCTTGAATTCTGATTATTCATAATACAATGATACAAAAAAACGGATATAGCCCGTTTCAATATTCCTTAAAGTATCAAGTATTTATTTTGCAAATTGTGCAGCTACTTTTTTATTTCTTGGTCCTTCAGAATAATCATAGAAGCCTTCTCCTGATTTAACACCTAATTTACCTGCCATAACCATATTTACTAAAAGTGGGTTAGGAGCATATTTAGGATTTCCAAAGCCATCCTGCATTACCTCTAGAATTGAAAGACAAACATCTAAACCAATAAAATCAGCTAAGTGTAAAGGTCCCATTGGATGTGCCATACCTAACATCATTACAGTATCAATCTCATCAACACCAGCAACTCCTTGGAATAAAGTTTCGATAGATTCATTAATCATAGGCATAAGTATTCTATTGGCTACAAAACCTGGATAATCGTTTACTTCTACAGGAGATTTTCCAAGGGTTCTGCTCATATCCATTACCCTTTGAGTAACTTCATCAGAAGTGGCGTAACCTCTAATAACTTCAACTAATTTCATGACAGGAACAGGATTCATAAAATGCATTCCAATAACCTGAGCAGGACGAGAAGTAACAGCAGCAATTTTTGTGATAGAGATTGAGGATGTATTAGTAGCTAATAAGGTATTTGTATCACAAATTTCATCTAATTGCTTAAATATTTTTAATTTTAAGTCAATGTTTTCTGTTGCTGCTTCAACAACTAAGTCAGCTCTTTTTACTCCAACAGTTATATCAGTATGTGTGGTAATGTTTGCTAAAGTATTCGCTTTTTCAGTTTCAGTAATTTTCTCTTTTTTCACCATTCGATCTAAGTTCTTACCGATAGTAGCAATTGCTCTTTCAAGGGAATCAGCTGAAATGTCAACTAAGTTTACATTAAAATCTTCTTGAGCAAATGTATGTGCAATTCCATTTCCCATTGTTCCTGCACCAATTACTGTAATATTCTTCATTTTTTTGTTTTAATTATTTGGTAAAAATATAAATAGAGTTTAGATATTAGCAGTGAGATGTTAGATTTTATTAAACACCTAGTCTTAATATTTTAGTGTTGAGTCAAATTTTAATAAACTACTTTTAGGTTATCAAAAAAAAGTTCATTCTTTTCTAATTCAAAATCTCTTTTCATTCCGATAAATACTTTAAAAGAAGAAGCGTTAATCCCTTCAGAAATAGTACTTGTTAAGTTTACATATATTTTATTCCATTCTTGTTTTGGGTTAATCCATAGTAAATCTTTCTGGATTACTGATTGAGGGTAGTTAACATAAACACCTACTAAAAACTGAGTGTTTGATTTGTAGTCAAGCTCTAAAAAAACAGGAGCACCTGCTTGGGGTAAATCTGTTAATTCATCAGTTGAAATTTCAAAAGTAAATAATGAATCAGATAAAATTCCAGCACCATAATTATTATTTTCATCTACTAACTTTAATAGGGTGGTATCAGAAATTGCTGATATTTCTATGTTAAGGCCTGTTCCTTCAAAATCCTCTAGAAAAAAATCAATACTATCCAAATAGCTTATTATTGGAATAATAGTCTTTGTTTCGTTTGGAGTAAAAGTAATGTCTGCATAGTAAGAAGAATAAAAAGGATATGCTATTCGGCTGCTAGCAATTCCATTGACTTTTATTCCAGCTTTTATTCTTACGGTTTGAATTTCTTCTTCTAAAACAGGGAATTTTGCTGGTAATTCATACACTCCTTGTAGTTGGTCGTTTACATAGACCCAAGCATCTGTTATATTTGAATTAGTACTCCCTTCATCTAAAGTAATATTATTAATCTTTAAATAGGTTGGTATACCACTTGAATCTTCTTTTTGGCAAGAAGCAAGGGCAAGCACTGTCAGTAAGCAAGTAATTTTCTTCATGTATTATTCTATTAACAATTTGCTGTGGATTTATTATTGATACTAATGCTAAAAAAGCATTTTTATTGTATTTCTTTTGTTGGTAATAAAAACGGATTCAAAAATACATTTTAAAGATTGATAAAGAAAAAGAATGGTAGATAGTTTTAGACATCAAGGTTTGCGTAAACAGTTAGTTGAGCATTTAGCTTCCAAAGGAATTTCTGATTTAGAAGTGTTAAATGCTATAAATAAAATCCCTAGGCATCTGTTCATGGATAATGCTTTTGTAAATTTTTCTTATCAGGATAAAGCATTTCCGATAGGAGCAGGGCAGACTATTTCTCAGCCCTATACAGTTGCTTTGCAAAGTCAGTTACTTGAAATAAAACCTTATGAAAAGGTTTTGGAAGTGGGTACAGGTTCAGGCTACCAAGCAGCTGTACTTTCCTTATTGGATGCTGAAGTATTTACTATTGAACGTCAAAGAGAATTATTTCTGAAAACAAAAAAGTTCTTACCTACTTTGGGTTATAATTGTATGTTTGTATATGGTGATGGCTATAAAGGAATGCCTAATTTCTCACCATTCGATAAAATAATAATAACTTGTGGGGCTCCTTTTATTCCTGAGGATTTGGTAACTCAACTAAAAGTAGGAGGTATAATGGTTGCTCCAATTGGTGATGGAGATATTCAGGTAATGCACTTAATCGAAAAGATTTCAGAAACAGAAACTAGAGCAACAACTCATGGAGAGTTTTCGTTTGTACCAATGCTAAATGATAAAAATAATGGAAAATAAAGGAATAGAATTTTACACAACTTGCAAAAAAGATTTTATACTCTAATTTTTTATCATATTGATTAATTGATTTGTAATTGTTGATAACAAGCTGTTAATTAAGCTATTGAAAATTTAGCTCCTTTTTTTATGCTTCTAATATTCCTTTTATAATTTCACAACCTTCAATTATTTCTATATTTGAAATGGTTAGCGGTGGAGTAATGCGAATTGCAGTTTTAGTGAATAAGAAATAAAATAAAATTAATCCTTTTTCAAGGGATTGTTGCACTACCTTTTTAATCAATTCCTCATCTTGAAATTCAACAGCCAGCATAAGTCCTTTACCTCTAATTTCTTTGATTTTTGAATGTTTTAAATGTGTTCGAAACAATTGTTCTTTTTCTTCTACTTCTTTCATAATATTAGTAGCAAGTAAATGTCCTAAGCAAGCTAAAGATGCTGCACAATTTATTGGATGTCCACCAAAGGTTGTTATATGTCCTAATTTGGGTGCATAGGTGAGGAGGTTCATTAGTTTCCAAGAAGTAATAAAAGCGCCAATAGGCATTCCACCACCCATTCCTTTTGCAACACATAAAATATCAGGGATTATCTCATAAGTTTCAAATCCAAATAAGGTGCCTAATCTGCCGTAACAAGTCTGTATTTCATCAAAAATTAGGAGCGTTCCTGTTTCAGTACATTTCTCTCTTACTTTCTGTAAGAAATTGTTGCTAGGTGTTATAAAGCCAGTTCCTCCTTGAATAGGTTCTATTACTACTGCAGCAGTTTTTTTAGTAATACTATCTAAGGAATTCTCATTATTAAAGATAATCTGATTGCAATTTGGTAGTAAAGGACGATATCTTGCTTTATGTTCCTCATTTCCCATAATAGAAAGTGCGCCTTGTGTAGAACCATGATAAGAATTTTTACAAGAAATAATTTCAGAGCGTCCTGTTGCTCTCTTAGCTAATTTCATAGCACCCTCAATAGCTTCTGCACCAGAATTAGTGAAATAAGTAGTGCATAAATTTTCAGGAAGATTATCTGCTAATAACTTGGCTAATTTGTACTGTGGAGACTGAATATATTCTCCATAGACCATTACATGAGTATATTTATCTAATTGTTCCTTTACTGTTTCGATAATAATTGGGTTGGAGTGCCCTAAGGAACAAGCTGAAACTCCTGCAATAAAATCCAAATATGCTTTACCGTTAACATCATAAATATAGCTACCTTTTGCTGAAGCGATTTCTAAGCAAGAAGGGAATGGAAAAGTTTGTGCTTGGTATTTTTTAAAAATATCTTTTGCAGCAGACATTATTTTCTAGCTATTGCTTTTTTAGCTGCTGCAACAATTGCTTTAGCGTCTAAGCCGTATTTTTCTAATAGTTGCATTGGAGTTCCACTTTCACCAAAAGTATCATTCACACCAACCATTTCAATAGCAGTAGGAAGTTCTCTGCCTAATAATTGAGCAATGCTATCTCCTAATCCGCCATTTAGCATATGTTCTTCAGCTGTAACAACACATTTAGTTTGTTTTACAGCTTCTAGGATAGCTTTATTGTCCAAAGGTTTAATGGTGTGGATATTTATTACTTCAGCAGAAATTCCTGCCTCTACCAATGTCTTAGCAGCTTCTAATGATTCCCATACCAAATGACCAGTTGCAAATATAGTTAGATCAGTCCCTTCTTTTAGATGCAAGGCTTTTCCAATCTCAAAATTTTGATCAGAAGGTGTGAAGTTAGGTACCGCTGGCCTTCCAAAGCGTAAGTAAACTGGTCCTTCATGGTCAGCAATGGCAATAGTAGCAGCCTTAGTTTGATTATAGTCACAAGTATTGATAACTGCCATATGTGGTAACATTTTCATCATACCAATATCTTCTAATACTTGGTGAGTAGCCCCATCTTCCCCTAAAGTAACCCCAGCATGAGAAGCGCAAATCTTTACATTCTTACCTGAATAAGCAATAGATTGACGAATTTGATCATAAACACGAGAAGTTGAAAAGTTAGCAAAAGTGCCAGTAAAAGGAATTTTTCCTCCAATAGTCATTCCAGCAGCAATTCCAATCATATTTGCTTCAGCAATCCCAATTTGAAAAAAGCGTTCAGGGTTTTCATCTTGAAAGTCATTCATTTTAAGAGACCCAGTAAGATCAGCACAAAGCGCTACCACGTTAGGGTTAGTTCTTCCTAGTTCTGTTAATCCTGCTCCAAATCCTGATCGAGTATCTTTCTTTTCCATTTTAATAAATTTTTATCAATTCAGTTCCTCCTGATTTAAGTTTAAAACTTTTTTCATTAGTATAAATATATTGCTTAGCCGATTTTGCTCTAAAAACTACTTTATAGTTCCCAGGCAAAAGCCTAATTTTATGCTGTAAGTTATTTCCTTTAAAGTGATAAATCTGTTCCAATTTATCTTTGTTTTGAAGATATATTCCGCCATATCCTCTGGATGGAAGTAGGATATTTGCAATACCTGGTGTTGGGATAGTATAAGTAGTTTTGGTGCTTTGGTTTATCTCAACATCAATAAATTTTTTTCTTGGTAAGGTGAGTAATTCAATGTCATATCTTCCTGTAAGATAGCTTTCTACAGTATTAATTTCTTGCACATGTAAAGTTGTATCAATTCCGGCAGGACGCACAATATATTGATAGTTAATTCTAGAATTCATCTTTATTTCCAATTCCCCTTGAGGAATGGATAGCGGAATAATCGTGTGTTTCCCTGGATTAAGTATTATGCTATCCACAGAAACAGGAGGGATAGTATGTGCTACCACCTTATAAGAAAGTACAGGGTCGATAATCATTGTATCAGGGTTGCCATACGCATTCATAGTATGAATATAGTTGTGTTTTGCCACTCCAGTAAAATCATTGTAAAAAGTAAGGTTGACATTCGTTTCAGTAGATTCTCCATTTTCATCTAACAAATTAACCTGTGCAGTTGTATTGTCAATAACATGTGAAATTACTACATTAAGTATATTCGTAAAATCTGATTCCTTACTGGCATCAAAATAACGCCCAACACAATCAAATGTTTTTTTCCAACTATCATCCAAACCAACCCCAATGACAAAAGGTTTTAGAATAATTCCTTTTCTTTGAAACAATCGAGAAACAGCACAAGGATTCATGCCGCATTCTTCCCTTCCATCCGTAATTAAGATAACAATATTACGTGAATTTCCTGAAGGAAAATCCTTAGCTCCCTCTTCCAAAGAACGAGCAATAGGAGTAGTTCCTCTTGCCCGAATCATGCTAAGTTTTGCTTTCATCCTTTCGACTGCTAAGTGTGCTGGCAGGAAGTTTATTTCCAGTTTAGTATCATCACAATCCTGAGGAGGATAGCCTTTTTGATGACCATAAACCCTAAGTCCAATTTCTAGGTTTTCAATATTTTTAAGAGAGTCGACCATATTGCTTAGTAGGTTTTTAGCAATATCAATTTTACGACCCGATTGCCACCTTCCCAACATAGATTGAGAAGCATCAAAAATAAAAAGTATACGATTGACAGGTTCCTTCTTTTTTTGAGCAATAGCAGTAAAGCTCCCAATAAAAAGAAGTATAGCCATCAATAATATTTTATAGTTTTTAGTAATCACCTAAAGTTTCAGCGTTTTGTACTAAAGCACTTTTTAGTTCCTCATCATTAGGAGCGGAACCATGCCATTTGTGTGTTCCCATCATATAATCCACCCCATTACCCATTTCAGTATGCATAATAATAACAACTGGTTTCCCATGACCAGAGAGTTCCTTAGCTCTAGCCAAAGTATGAATTACTGATTCAATATCATTTCCTTGAAATTCTTCCAAAACAATCCAATCGAATGCTTTAAGTTTTGCAGAAAGATTACCCATAGGCAGCACATCATCAATTGAACCATCAATTTGTTTTTGATTATAGTCAATAGTAGCAATAAGATTATCAACATTCTTAGCAGCAGCATACATAAAGGCCTCCCATACTTGACCCTCTTGTAATTCCCCGTCACCATGTAAACTATAAACCATACTGTTATCCTTATTCAGTTTTTTGGTAAGTGCGGCACCAATAGCATTGGATAAACCTTGACCTAATGAGCCTGAAGCCATACGGATTCCTTCTAATCCTTCATGTGTAGTAGGGTGTCCTTGCAAACGACTATTCAATTTACGAAAAGTAGCCAATTCAGCTACATCAAAATAACCTGAACGAGCTAATACTGAATAGAAAACAGGTGAAATATGGCCATTAGATAAAAAGAAAAGATCCTCACCTTTTGCATCCATACTAAAGCTTGTATTATGATTCATAACATCAAAGTAAAGAGCCGTAAAAAATTCGGCACATCCCAAAGAACCCCCAGGATGACCAGAACTATTGGCGTGAACCATTCTTACTATGTCTCTTCTTACTTGAGAAACAACATCATTTAATTTTGAAATATTTGGCATTATATTGAATGTGTAATTTTACGCAAAGATAGTAATCATAATAATTGATAGTTGATAGTTACTGGTTCTTTTTTATTGGTTTTATGCTGATTTATTAACATTTAATTTTAATTGGTAGTTAATGTATTTTTCTTGAATTATGTAATTCAAGAAAGTAGAAAATAATTTTTCAAATACTTTTCATCAAATATGGAGTAATTAAGAGTAGCGCATAGTTTATTGTATTGCTTAAGGAATTTGTTTTTTTCGGATTTATCCTTGTTGAAATGATAATTTCCAAATGTTGGGCGTTTTATATGGGATTTTTTTCTTTAACAAACAACAAACAAGTATTAACAATTTCTATCTTTGCCGACTTTTAAAAAATAATAGTTATGGCGTTAAAATGTGGAATTGTAGGTTTACCAAATGTTGGAAAATCAACATTATTTAATTGTTTATCAAAAGCAAAAGCACAGTCAGCAAATTTTCCTTTTTGTACTATTGAACCTAATGTAGGTATTATGTCAGTGCCTGATGATAGATTAGAGGCTTTATCGGCTATAGTAAAGCCTGAAAGAGTAATGCCTACCACAGTTGAAATTGTCGATATTGCTGGCCTTGTGAAAGGAGCTAGTAAAGGAGAGGGCTTAGGAAATAAATTTTTAGGAAATATTAGAGAAACCAATGCCATTATACATGTGTTAAGGTGTTTTGATGATGATAATATTATACATGTTGATGTTACAGTTGATCCAGTAAGAGATAAAGAAACGATTGATATGGAATTGCAGTTAAAAGATTTGGAAGCGTTAGAAAAATTGCGTGATAAAAATGTGCGTACTGCAAAATCAGGCGATAAAGAAGGACAAAAAATATTAGCTATTTGTGAGAAATATATTGCTCATCTGGAAGCTGGAAATTCAGCAAGAAGTGTAGATGCTAGTGAGGATGAGTTAGAAGTAATTGAAACCTTACAACTTTTAACAGCAAAGCCTGTAATGTACATGTGTAATGTTGATGAAGAGTCGGTAAAAACAGGTAACAAGCATGTATCGGCCGTTAAAGAAGCCGTTAAAAATGAAGATGCAGAAGTGCTTTTAATCGCTACGGCTATTGAAGCTGAAATTGCAGAATTAGAAGATGTTGAAGAGCGATTAATGTTCTTAGAAGAACTAGGCCTTGAAAAGCCTGGGGTACACTACCTAATACAATCCACATATAAATTACTAAACCTAAAAACTTACTTTACAGCAGGATTAAAAGAAGTAAGAGCTTGGACAATAACTGAGGGTACTAAGGCGCCACAGGCTGCAGCAGTAATTCATACTGATTTTGAAAAAGGATTCATTAGAGCTGAAGTAATGGCTTATAATGACTTTGTTACTTTAGGTTCCGAACAGGCGTGTAAGGATAATGGAAAGCTAGCAATTGAAGGGAAGGATTATTTAGTGAAAGATGGCGATATCATGAATTTCCGATTTAATGTCTAATCTTTTTTCTTTGTTAATCTATTGATTTAAAATTCAAACATAGTTATAATATATTCAATAATTATTATTCAATTATTTAAGTTGAAAACCCTGTTAATAACGCATCTTTAGTTATCGAAAATAAATTCATTAGTATTTTATATTTGTTTTCTATCAAAATAGTAGTTGTAAATAAGGATAAAAATGGCTGAAGAAAATTATAATGAGGATAGTATCCGATCGCTAGATTGGAAGGAACATATCCGATTACGCCCTGGAATGTACATTGGGAAAATGGGTAATGGCTCCTCACCTGATGATGGTGTTTACATTCTTTTGAAAGAGGTGATTGACAACTCAATTGATGAATTTGTGATGGGTAATGGAAAGACTATTGAGGTTGCTGTTAAGAATAATAAGCTTTCAGTTCGTGATTATGGTAGAGGAATTCCACTTGGAAAAGTAGTGGATTGTGTGTCAAAAATTAACACAGGAGCTAAGTACGATTCCAAAGTTTTTAAAAAATCAGTTGGGCTTAACGGAGTAGGTACAAAGGCAGCTAATGCTCTTTCTTCTTATTTTTGTATTCGTTCCATCCGTAATGGAAAAAGTAAGTTAGTAGAGTTCGAGCAAGGAAATATCATAAATGAAGAACCAATACAAGAAAATAGCAGTAGGAAAGGTACTAAAGTAACTTTTACTCCTGATGAAGAGCTGTTTGGGAAATACAGATTTATTAATGAGTATATAGAGAAAATGATGTGGAATTATTGTTACCTAAACCCAGGGTTAACAATAATTTTTAATGGTGATAGTTTTTGTTCAGAAAATGGCCTGTTTGACCTTTTAGAACAAAGAACTGATGCCGAAATGTTGTATCCAATTATTCACTTAAAAGGAGCTGATATTGAAGTAGCAATAACGCATTGTAAAAATCAATATTCTGAGCAGTATTACTCTTTTGTTAACGGGCAACATACTGTGCAAGGGGGTACGCATCAAGTTGCTTTTAGGCAAGCATTGGCAAAAACGATAAGAGATTTTTATGGTAAAAATTATGATGCTGCAGATATAAGGCAGGCGATAAATGCAGCTGTCAGTATAAAAGTAATTGAACCTATATTCGAATCGCAAACCAAAACCAAACTAGGGTCAATCGAAATGGAGCCAGGTGGAGTAACTGTACTTTCTTTTATTCAGGATTTTCTAAAAAAGAAGTTAGATAATTATTTGCATAAAAACTCTGATGTTGCGGATGCGATACAACAAAAAATACAACTGGCTGAACATGAGCGTAAGGCTATGGCAGGGATTAAGAAACTAGCTAGAGAAAGAGCTAAAAAATCTAGTTTACATAACAAAAAACTTAGGGATTGCAGGATACATTACAATGATCAAAAGAAAGAAAATAGAGCTGATTCAACTCTTTTTATCACTGAAGGAGATTCGGCTTCTGGATCTATTACCAAAACGCGTGATATAAAAACTCAAGCAGTATTTAGTTTAAGAGGGAAACCCTTAAATTCATTCGGACTAAGCAAAAAGGTGGTGTACGAAAATGAAGAGTTTAATCTGCTGCAAGCTGCCCTGAATATTGAAACAGGAATAGATGATTTACGATACAATAAAATAGTAATTGCTACTGATGCTGATGTAGATGGAATGCATATTCGCCTTTTATTAATTACTTTCTTTTTGCAGTTTTTCCCTGAATTAATAAAAGAAGGACATGTTTATATATTAGAAACACCTTTATTTAGGGTGCGAAATAAGAAGAAAACTTATTACTGTTATAACGAGCAGGAGCGAAAAGATGCAATTACTGATATTGGTGTTAGTGCTGAAATTACTCGATTCAAAGGTTTAGGGGAAATATCGCCAAATGAATTTAAACATTTTATTGGTGAAAAAATGCGTTTGGATCCAGTAATACTAGGAAAAGAGGTTACTATTCAGGATTTGTTAAAATATTATATGGGAAAAAACACTAAAGAAAGACAAGATTTTATAATTGAGAATTTGAGAGTTGAAGAAGATATAATCGATGCCTAAAATAAATTTACAATCAACCAATAATAAATTTGCAATAGTTATTTTTCTTTTCATGCTTTTTTTGATACTTATTCCTCTATCGACTTTTGTTATAGTATATGCTTTTCCTCACTTAGCTTTTGGAGATTATTTATTTAATAATACTTTTTATATTTTTATTTCATCACTTATTTTAGTCTATTTTGTAATAGCTCATATTAGTTATTATAACTTAAAAATTGACTCTTATGTAATTGATATTAAAATTTACCGAACAATTATTGGTATTTTTAATCCTAAAGATTACATTGATATATCTCATGATATGTTTGTAGATTTTTCTTTTTTTAATCGCTCTTTTTCATTTAACAAAACCTTAGTGCTTAAGATTGATAATGATTCTGGAGAAAGAATAGTAAAGCGTTTTAATTTATCGTTTTTAACAGAAAGTGAGGAGCGTAGAATAACTAGGGTTTTAGAAAGAATAATTGCAAAAAATAGCTAATGGAAGAAGATAAAATTGCAAATAAAATTATTGATGAACAGGAAGTAATTCATCTTTCAGGAATGTACCAAAACTGGTTTTTGGACTATGCATCCTATGTAATACTTGAGCGTGCTGTACCTCATATTTATGATGGATTAAAACCCGTACAAAGGCGTATTCTTCATTCTTTAAAGGAGTTAGATGATGGAAGGTATCATAAGGTAGCCAATGTAATTGGTCATACTATGAAATACCATCCTCATGGTGATGCTTCGATTGGTGATGCTATGGTGCAAGTTGGGCAAAAGGAATTACTGCTGGACATGCAAGGAAACTGGGGAAATATAGCTACAGGAGATAGGGCAGCAGCGCCTAGGTATATTGAGGTACGTTTAGCTCCATTTGCATTGGATGTTGTTTACAATAAAAAAATAACAAAGTGGTCATCTTCTTATGATGGTAGAGGAAAAGAACCACAGACCTTACCTGTTAAATTTCCGCTACTATTAGCACATGGAGTTGAAGGAATTGCAGTCGGACTCTCTACAAAAATCTTACCGCATAATTTCAATGAACTAATTGATGGGTCTATAAAGGTGTTAAGAGGGGTGAAACCTAGAATATTTCCTGATTTTTTAACAGGAGGCTCAGCCGATTTTAGTCATTATAATGACGGAAAAAGAGGAGGTAAAGTAAGAATTAGAGCGAAAATATTTCAAGAAAATAAAAACACACTTATTATCTCAGAATTACCATTTTCTACCACTACCACTATATTGATTAATTCCATACTGAAAGCAAATGAGAAAGGGAAAATTAAGATAAAAAGAGTAGAAGATAACACTGCTGAAAATGTAGAGATTGCAATTACTATTCCTTCTGGAATATCACCTGATAAAACTATAGATGCTTTATATCGTTTTACTGATTGTGAGGTTTCCATTTCACCACTTTCATGTGTTATTGAAAACAATACACCAAAATTTTTGGGCATCTCTGAAATACTACAACATTCTACTAATCAGACGCTTAATTTACTAAAACAAGAGTTGGAAGTTAACTTAAATGAATTGCAAGAGAAATGGCATCATTCATCATTAGAGCGTATTTTTATTGAAAATAGAATTTATCATAAGATCGAAGAACTTGATAATTGGAATGTAATTATAAGTACGATTCAAACTGAACTTAAACCATTTACAAAATACTTATTGCGTACAGTAATGGATGAGGATGTAGAGAGGCTAACAGAAATCAAGATTAAGAAAATAACTAAATTTGACCTTAATAAAGCAAAAGAAGAGTTGTTTAAATTGGAAGATAGGATAGCTGAAATTAAAGGATACTTAGCTAGCCTTACTAATTATGCTATTGACTATTTCAAAGGTTTGAAAAAGAAATATGGATTAGGAAAAGAGCGTAAAACTGAAATAAAGATTTTTGAAAATATTGATGCAACAAAAGTAGTGGTAGCAAATAAAAAGCTATATATGAATAAGGAAGAAGGATTTATAGGTACTGCAATGCGTAAGGATGAGTTTGTAGGTGACTGTTCTGATATTGATGATATTATAGTATTCCGAAAGAATGGTATAATGCAAGTGGTAAAGATAGGTAATAAGGTGTTTGTAGGTAAAGATATCATCCATTGTGCAGTCTTTAAAAAGAAAGATGAGCGTACAATCTATAATATGATTTATAAAGATGGAGAATCAGCAAACACTATGATGAAACGTTTTTCTGTTACATCAATTACTAGAGGTAAGAATTATAATTTAACCAAATCTGAGAAAGGAAATAAGGTATTGTATTTTACAGCTAACCCGAATGGAGAGGCTGAAACAGTAACTGCACATCTTAAAAAGTCAGCCAAATTAAAAACCTTAAAAATTGATATTGATTTTTCATCATTATCGATAAAAGGAAAGAAGGCAGGGGGGAATATTGTCTCAAAAAATGCTGTGCGAAAAATTGAATTGAAATCAAAAGGTATTTCTACTCTTTCGGCTCGTAAGATATGGTTTGATGATAATGTACAAAGATTAAATGTTGAAGAAAGAGGCAAATTGCTAGGAGCCTTTAAAGCGCAAGATAAAATATTGACCATTAAGCAAAATGGAGAATTGGAATTAAAATCTTTTGATATCAGTAATCATTTTGATGAAGATATGATTTTAATAGAACGAAATAATGCTAAAAAGCCAGTTACTGCCATCTATTTTGATGGAATAAAGAAGGCTTATTATGTAAAAAGATTTTTAGTTGAAAATACTATGAGTAAGTTTAGTTTTATAACTGAACATCAAGAAAGTGAACTAGAATTAGTTAGTACTGATTGGAGGCCTCAGGTAGAATTAATTTTTCTGAAAGAAAAAGGAAAGGACAGGCAAACAGAAATAATTAATCTGGAAGAATTTATTAGTATAAAAGGGGAAAAGGCATTGGGAAATAAACTAACCTCCAAAAAGATAAAAGAGATTAATTTATTAGATCCATTACCTTATATTGAGGTTATTTCTATTGAAAAAGAAAAAGTAATTTCTGAAGTTACTGAGGGAATAATAGAAGAAATTACAACTGATATTGAGCTGAATATAACCAACGAATCAGTTGAACAAATAAAACCTAAGGATGATAATGAATCTGAAGGTCAGATAACACTAGAGCTATAATTGAACACATAAGATTATAAAACACCTACTTGCACTGAGTAAGAATTTTCTTTATCTTTGCAAAAAAACAAGTAATGAAAAGAATAATATTAGTACTAATGATGCCACTAATGGCATTGGGGCAAAGCAATTTTAATTTAAGTTTAGTAGGTAGTTATGAGTGGCCAACAACTGAGGGTAGTGATATTTGGGGTTGGGTAGATGGTAGTGGAAATGAATATGCACTTATTGGACTAAATGATGGTTTTGCTTGTGTTAACGTTTCTAATCCAACAAATCCTGTTCAAGAATTTTATATATCAGATATTAATTCCACTTGGAGAGATGTGAAAACTTGGGGCAATTTTGCGTACATTACTACAGAGGCAGATGCTGGTTTATTAATTGTTGATTTGACAGATATGACTGGAGGAACTTATTGGCATGTTAGTAATTTCACACACCCAACTAATGGAAGTTCAGTAGAGTTTACTGCAGCACATAATTTATTTATTGATGAAAATGGAATCTGTTATATTTTTGGAGCTTCTTCGGCAACTGGTGGAAGTCCTTCTGATGGCGCAATCTTTTTGGATGTAGCTGCAAATGCAACTGCACCTGTTTATTTAGGCGAATGGGATGATGAATACATACATGATGGAATGGTTAGGGGAGATACTATGTATGCAGGTTGTATTTATGCAGGTGAGTTATTTGTTGTGGATGTAAGTGATAAAAATAACCCTAGTACATTAGGAACGCATAGCACACCAAATGCCTTTACACATAATGCTTGGATAAGTGATGATGGTGATTTTGTGTTTACTACTGACGAAAAATCAGATGCTTATTTAGCGGCATATGATATTTCAAATATCAATAACATACAAGAAGTAGATAGAATTCAATCTAATCCAGGAGAACTATCAATACCGCATAATACTCATGTTGATGGAAACTTTTTGATTACTTCTTACTATCGAGATGGAACGACTGTACATGATATCACCCAACCTAATAACATGATTCAGGTTGCTCATTATGATTCTTATTCAGGAGCTGGAAATGGTTTTGATGGTTGTTGGGGCACTTATCCTTTTTTCCCGTCAGGATTAATTATTTCTTCTGAAATAAATAGTAGTGCAAATCAATCTGCTAAATTAATGATTTATGAAAGAGGTTTTGTTCAAGCTTGTTATTTAGAAGGAAATATAACAGATGCAACAAATGGAAATAACCTAAGCGGCGCAAGTATAGTAATTTTGAATACACCTATTACTAATAATTCCACTTCTAATCTGCTTGGAGAGTATGTTAGTGGTACGGCTTCCGCAGCAAATTATGATGTTGTATTTTCAAAACCTGGTTATTTAGCCGATACTTTGTCTGCGAGTTTAACAAATGGGGTTATTACTATCTTGGATGCTGCACTTCAACCATTAGTTGCTTTTAATGCAGGCGGTATGGTTGTTGATGTTTTGGGAAATGGTATTGCTAGTACTGATGTGGTTATTTATAATGATGATTTTACCTTTACTATGACTACTGATGCAAATGGAAACTTCAGTATTAACTCTATGTATGAAGGAAGTTATGAGGTAATAACAGGGAAGTGGGGATATATTACTTCTTGTGACAATGAATATATTGATGCTTCATCATCTATTACGATTACTTTGGAAGAAGGTTATTATGATGACTTTATTTTTGATTTTGGTTGGACGGTAAATGGAAATGCTTCAACAGGATTATGGGAAAGAGGAGAGCCAGAAGGAACAATCTTGGCTGTATGGCAAGGTACTAGCTATGGGGCCTTAGAATTTAATCCTGAGCTTGATGTTAGTTTAGATTGTGGTGATTTTGCATTTGTAACTGGAAATGGAGGGGGTAGTGCTGGTGATGATGATGTTGATGATGGAAATACAGTATTAACCTCACCAGTGTTTGATGCAATAAATAACTCAGCAAATTATGTTGAATATTATAAGTGGTTTGCTATAGGAGGAGGGAATGGTAATTCTAGTGACGAACTAACAATAAGTATCTCTAACGGAATCACTACTGTCTTGTTAGAAACGATAACGCTAAACTCATCCCCTCTTAACAGTTGGACTTATAGTATTTTTGATATGAGCCAATATATAACACTCACTACAACAATGCAATTAATTATAGAAACAGCAGATCTTGGAAGTGGAGATCTAATAGAAGCAGCTTTTGATAAATTTTCAATTACAAATACAACATCTACTATAAATGAGCAAGAACTAACTACTCATAAAGGAAAGCTAATTAAGATAGTTGATGTATTAGGTAGAAGCGTAAACACAACAGAAAAAACACCATTGTTCTATATCTATGAGAATGGGGTAGTTGAAAAAAGAATAGTTATTCAATAATATAAATTATATTTAAAATTCTAAAACATTAAATCATGAAGAAATGTATTCTAATATGCACCTTTCTTCCTTTATTAATTATTGCTCAGCAAAGAAAAGAAGTGCTTTTTATTGGGAATTCTTATACTTATGTTAATAATTTACCTGATTTAGTCAAGCAAATTGCACTTTCATTTGGCGATTCACTTATTTACGATAGTAGTACTCCTGGAGGATCAACCTTTAATACTCATACAAATAATATACAAACGCTTGCTAAAATTAAACAGCAACAATGGGATTATGTAGTATTGCAAGCGCAGAGTCAAGAACCTTCATTCTCACCAGGACAAGTAGCAAACGATACTTATCCTTATGCTGAAATTTTAGTGGATTCTATTCATGCAAACTCAAGCTGTACAGAACCTTTGTTCTTTATGACTTGGGGTAGGAAGTATGGTGATCAGCAGAACTGTCAATTTTACCCACCAATCTGTACATATTTAGGAATGCAACAAAGGTTAAGGGAAAGTTATTTAGAAATGGCTTTTAACGATAGCGCATCTTGTGCACCAGTGGGTATGGCCTGGAAGGCATCAATTGCAATAGATAGTACTCTTAATTTATATTCTTCTGACAATAGTCACCCTAGTATTTATGGAAGTTATTTAGCGGCTTGCACTTTTTATGCCAGTATCTTTAAGAAGAGTGCAGAAGGGAGTAGTTATTGGCCAAATGCTATTGATTCAGTAACTGCATATAGCTTACAACAAATAGGTAGTAGTACAGTATTAGATAGCCTTGCGGTTTGGAATATTTTTAATACTGATTATTCTTATGTACAAAATCATGATAGTATCTCTCTTACAAACCTTTCTTCCAATTATGAAAGTTTGCTTTGGGATTTTGGAGATGGACAAACATCAACAGCTGAAAACCCCACGCATACGTATGCTTTAAATGGTAGCTATACGGTTATCCTTACGGCTATTACTAATTTAGCTTGTATTCAGGATAGCCAAACGCTTAGTATTACGGTCAACATGAGCACAGCAATTGATGAATTTAAAGCGCCAAAGACATTATTATTCGTTACGGATGCATTGGGTAGAAAAACGAACCCAACTAACAATGTGCCTTTGTTATATAGGTATGATGATGGAACGGTGGAGAAAACGATAGTTATTGAGTGATAAAAAATTAACAATATAAATTTAAAATTATGAAATTACTACTAGCCTTATTTATTATGTTTTTTTCTTTTTCAACTAAGGCTCAAACGGAAGTGGCAATTTACACAAATTATGGTACCATTAATTTAGCGCTTTACGACACCATAGTCCCTAATACAGTAAGTAATTTTGTTAATCTTGTTAGCCAAAAGTTTTATGATGGGGTTATTTTCCATAGAGTAATTGATAATTTTATGATTCAGGGGGGTGATGGATCGCCTACTCCTCCATCAATTATAGATGAATTTGATGTTTCATTAAGTAATATACAAGGAACAATTTCTATGGCAAATTCTGGCCCTAACACGGGGACTTGTCAATTCTTTATTAATTTGGTGAATAATACTTATCTTGATTTTAATAAAGCTCCTTTAAGCTCCAAACATCCTGTTTTTGGAAATACTATAAATGGCTTTAATATAGTTGAGAACATAGGTGCTGTACAAACGGATGGAAATGATGCTCCTCTAGTGGCAGTTGTTATGGATAGTGTGAGGATAGTGAATCAGGTATTAGCAGTAACTGATCAAGAGATAGTAAATAATAACAGAAATCTAGTTAAAATTATAGATGTATTAGGTCATGAAAGTAAAGTGACTATTGATAGGCCACTCTTTTACATTTATGATGATGGATCAGTAGAAAAGAAAATTAACTTACCTTATTAGATCTCAGTATTTAAATATTAGATGATACAAAATCTTAATAACATAGTTGTTGATGGTTCTGCGGGTAAGCCTATTTTGATTGATGCTACTTTTAAAGCCAATACAGAAGCCAAGCAAGTAGTTGTTTTCTGTCATGGTTTTAAAGGATTTAAGGATTGGGGACCTTTTAATAAAATTGCAACTCATTTTGCAGACAATGATATTGTGTTTGTAAAATTCAATTTTTCATTTAACGGAACAACAACAAACGATCCAATTAATTTTGTCGATTTGAAAGCTTTTGGAAATAATAATTTCTGTAAGGAATTAGATGATTTAAGCTTAGTATTGGATTGGATAGAGAATTATCAGGAACTAAAAGGAGAGATTGATACTTCCAGAATTTCATTATTTGGACATAGTAGAGGTGGTAGTATTGCAATGTTAAAAACTGCAGAAGATAGTAGAATATCCAAAGTTATAGGCTGGGCTTCACCTTCTAATTTTTTAGATAGATTGCCAAAGGGAGAGAAATTGGTTAAATGGAAGGAGATGAATGTGGCTTATATCTATAACGGAAGAACAAAGCAAAATATGCCTATGTATTTTCAATTTTATGAAAATTGCGTAGGTAATGCTGAACGTTTGAATATAGAAGCTGCTGTAACTAAAATAAGTGTTCCACATTTGGTAGTGCATGGTAGTGATGATTCTACTGTTTTACTTACTGAAGCAGAAAAAATTAAAAGCTGGAATAAAAATACACACCTGCATATTATTGATGGAGCTAATCATGTGCTGGATGGTTTTCATCCTTATGATTTAGCAAAATTTCCAAAAGATTTACAAGAAGCAATTGACGTGACAATTAAATTTTTAAAAGGATAGGCGGGCAGAAGGGGTTTCGCTTTGGTCAATAAAATTGTTATCTAAATATTTAAAATAACCAGTTATAGCAATCATAGCAGCATTATCAGTACAGTATTCAAATTTTGGAATGTAAAGCTGATGCCCTTTATCTATAGCTAATTTTCCCAATTCACTTCTCAAGTAGGAATTAGCAGATACGCCACCAGCGATTGCTAACTGTTTTATGCCTGTTAGTTTTATTGCTTTCTCTAACTTATTGAGTAAAATACTTACAATACTATGCTGAATAGAAGCACATAAATTCTCCAAATTCTCTTCAATAAATCTTGGATTTTTTTGTAAGTTATTCTGTATTTTATAAAGGATAGAAGTTTTAAGTCCGCTAAAGCTAAAATTTAGTTCTTTTATTTTAGATTTTCCAAATGCAAAAGTATGAATGTTTCCCTTTTTTGCGTGCTTATCAATGTGTGGCCCTCCAGGGTAGGGTAATCCTAATATTTTTGCTGATTTATCAAAAGCCTCTCCTGCTGCATCATCAATCGTAGTACCAATTACTTGCATATTGCTAGCACTTTCAACTCTTACAATTTGAGTATGTCCTCCTGAAACCGTAAGACATAAAAATGGAAATTTGGGAATAGGTTCTCCTTCATCAATAAAGTGGGAGAGGATATGACCTTGCATATGATTCACAGCTATAAGTGGAATATTCATACCCATAGCAAAGGATTTTGCAAAAGAGCTTCCTACTAAAAGCGAACCTAAAAGCCCAGGACCTTTTGTAAAGGCAATAGCTGAGATATCTTCTTTATTTATATTTGCTTTTTTAATTGCAGCATCTACAACAGGGATAATATTTTGTTGATGTGCTCTAGAAGCTAATTCAGGAACAACCCCACCATATAATGAATGTACCTGCTGGTTAGCTACAATATTTGACAATATTTTTTGTCCATGTAAAATAGCAGCAGAAGTATCATCACAGGATGATTCTATTCCTAAAATAATAGGTTCTTTAGTCATTTAACTTTTTAAGAGAATGACCCATTTTATCTCTTTTTGTTTTTAGGTAGAATTCATTATGAATATTAGAAGCTATCTCTAAAGCAACATTTCCTACAATTTCAATTCCATAGCCAATAAGCCCAACTCTTTTTTTAGGATTATTACTTAATAATCGAATTTTACTTACTTTCATTGCTCTTAGAATTTGAGCCCCAACACCATAATCTCTATCGTCAGCATTAAATCCTAATTCAGTATTTGCCTCCACAGTATCTCGGCCCTTTTCTTGCAATTCGTAAGCTTTTAATTTTCCTAACAATCCAATCCCTCTACCCTCCTGATTCATATAAACTAAAATGCCCTTACCTTCAGTTTCAATTTGTTTTAATGCTGTTTGTAATTGAGGGCCACAATCGCATCTGCATGAGCCAAATATATCTCCTGTCATACAAGATGAATGCACTCTTACAAGTACGTCCTCATCTGCCTTCCACTCTCCTTTGTAGATAGCTAAATGTAATTGTCCGTTTGTTGTTTGTTTGAAAGCTTTCATCTTAAAATCACCATAATCAGTTGGTAATTGTACCTTAGCTTCTTCTGTTATTAATGATTCATTTTTCATTCTATATTCTATTAAGTCTTTAATAGTAATAAACTTTAGATCAAATTTTTCAGCAATTTTATGTAATTCTGGGGTTCTTGCCATTGAACCATCTTCACTTAATATTTCAACAATGACTCCTGCAGGCTCAAGTCCTGCAAGACGAGCTAAATCAATAGAAGCTTCAGTATGTCCTGCCCGTCTTAAAACCCCTCCTTCTCGAGCCTTTAAAGGGAATATGTGTCCAGGTTTACCCAGTTCATTAGGATTAATGTTAGGATCAACAAGTGCCTTTACTGTTTTTGCTCTATCAGAAGCAGAGATACCTGTAGTACAGCCATATCCCATTAGGTCGACTGAAATAGTGAAAGGTGTTTCGTAGGCAGCTGTGTTTTTCCCAATCATCAATTCCAATCCTAATTCTTGACATCTACTTTCAAGCAGGGGAGTGCAAATTAATCCTCTACCATGTGTTACCATAAAGTTAATCATTTCAGCAGTTGCCATCTCAGCGGCAGCAACAAAGTCCCCTTCATTTTCTCTATTTTCATCATCAATTACAATGACTACTTTACCAGCTTTAATGTCTTGAATTGCTTCTTCTATAGTGTTGAAACCCATATTGTAATTTTAGATTGTAAAAATACTAAGATTTACTGTATTTTTCTCTTTTTAACTAAGGGAATAATTCGTTTAAATACAGAGCTTAAATCTAATAATTGAGAATCATTTTTTGCCTTGTAGACTAAAAACAATGCAATAGGTAAAAATATTATATTGGCTAACCAAATACCTTCATAGGCATGCATACTTAAATCCTTTGCTGACTTTTCACCAATCATACTTAACACATGATATATTAGAAAAAAGAATACTGAAATCAAGACGGGAAGTCCAAAACCTCCTTTCCGAATGATTGCTCCCATTGAGGATCCTATCAAGAATAATAATAAGCATGCCACAGCTAAACTAATTTTTCTGTGCCATTCTATTTCGTGTTTAGTAATAATTATTTTACGATATTCCAAATCATCCTTATTAGATTTTAAAATTGACTTAATAGTTCTCAATTTATTAATAGCTATATCAAATTGTTGTTTTTGCTTTACTAAACTTAAATCATCTAAAACAAATAAGCTATCCATTTCCAATTCTGAGTTATATTTATCTATAATGTTAATTGTAAAAGCTTTTTCTCTTTCTTTAAATTTTAGATTTAAGGAATCGATAGCTATGGCTAATTGTTTATTGCTTAACATAGCATAATGTCCTTTGTATAAATTTTCACTATTCTTCATTGTACTGAAGCTGGATAAATTAAACCGTATTAAATCCTCTTTAAAATGTGTAGTTCTGTAAGGTTTTTTTGCTTTTCTATTGTTTTTAGCAATGTCAATGTAGGAATGACCATTGTATAGAATTAGCTCCAAAAATTGCTCATCCTTTGTTAATTGCATTGTTCCACTCTCAGCAATAATAATTTTGTCGTTGCCATTATTTGCTGTATGATCGTAAATAATGATATTTTTTAAGGTTTTACCATCAGTATTTTTTTTCGTTACTTTAATACTAAAACCTTCAATGTCGTTATAAAATATCCCTTCTTTTATGTTTAATGCCGGTTTCTTTTTTTGGATGTCATATATCATGCTTCCATTCTTAAGATTAGCAATTGGCATTATATAGTTTGAAAACAAAAAAGAAGAATAACTTATTATAATGACAAAGATTGTTAGTGGAAAAAGCATCCTAATAAGAGAAATTCCTGATGCCTTTAGGGCTGCAAGTTCATAGTTTTCGCCAAGTTTTCCAAATACCATTACGGATGAAAGTAACATAGCAATAGGAAGTGCTACAGGAACAAAACGAGTTGATGCGTAAAAGATAAGTTCAGCAATTTGTGTGAATTCAAGCCCTTTTCCAACTAGGTCGTCAATGTACTTCCACAGGAATTGCATTAATAATAAAAAAATTGCAATAAAAAATGTTGCTATAAAAGAGCCTATAAATGATTTGATTAGGAAAAGGTGTAATCTTTTCATAAAGAAGATAAATTAAGAATTATGAACCAATAGTTATCTTAAGAAGACTAATTTGCTTTCTCCAAAGACTAGTTTGTTCCTCTTGATCTTGCTTATCTTCAGCAAAATCAGTAATAATTAAAGAAACATCTGAAGTCATTTCATCAACTTGGATTAAGAACTCAAAATAATCGTCTTTTGTATTATTGTCCTCCCATTTAAAACGAATAAAATGATCAGTTCTAGACTTTAATAATTTTGCTTCTTGTTTGCTGTTCTCCCAAAAAAAAGTAAATATTTTATCTTTAACTATTACATCATTAGCAAACCATTCGGATAAACCACTAGGTGTGCTAAGTCGCTTGTATAAGATACTTACTGATGAATTTATAGGAAATTCTAATGAATGTTTGATTAATTCTGGCATATATTTAATAAATTTGCAAACTAATTTTACAAAGATACTATATTATTTATGGCTTTAGTACAATCATTAGAAAAACAAGGTAATTTTTTATTTAAATATAGAGGGCAGTTTCCAGTACTTCTTTTTATTTTATCAGTACCATTTATTTTCTTAACTGATTATAATATAATTAGTTACAGGCAGCATAATTTTTTTATGTTAACAGCAATTTCAATCTCTGTTTTGGGTTTTTTTGTTCGTTTCTATACCATAGGGACGACTCCAAAAGGCACTAGTGGAAGAAATACAAAAGAGCAAGTTGCTGATGTATTAAATTCTTCAGGGATGTATTCTATGGTTAGGCATCCGCTTTACTTGGGGAATTATCTTATCTGGTTAGGAATATCTTTAGCCTCTTTTAATATTTATTTTGCTATAATTATGAGTTTATTATTTTGGATATATTATGAAAGAATTATGTTTGCTGAGGAGCGATTCTTGGAGCGTAAATTTGGAAAAGATTACTTAAATTGGTCTGCTGAATTACCAGCTTTTTTTCCATCAATATTAAATTTTAAGAAATCAGATACTCAATTTTCCATAATTACAGTACTCAGAAGAGAATATGCTAGTGTATTAGCGGCTGTTGTTGGCTTTTCATTTATTGAGGTTTTTAGAACTTATTCTGGCTCTAATAATTGGAGTATATCTGATTGCACAGTAGATATATTGGGTGTAACTGGTATTTTTATTTTCATTCTTAGATCGCTTAAACATTATACTAGTTTATTAGAAGAGAAAGGCAGGTCATAAATTTTTTCTAAAAAATATTTCAGACTAAGTGAAAACAATATATTTGCAACCGTTTTGGCGTGGTAGCTCAGTTGGTTAGAGCGCAGGATTCATAACCCTGAGGTCGGGAGTTCAAATCTCCCTCACGCTACTAGATAAATAAGACCCTTTTTAGGGTCTTTTTTTATGCCCAAAATATGGATGGTAGAATATAGGTGCAGCAAATAGATTTGTATAAATGGTATTTCAGTAGAAATCGAGAATTATTCCTATACCATTAAATAGTTTATTTCTGAAATTAATGGAGTAGAATATTCTACTGATCTTTAAAGATTAGTTATTCATCCTATTTCTAACCCAAAGTCCACCAATAAAGATTTCTATTCGTTTTAGATTCTTTCAAAATCATTTTATTATTAAGCGAAAATAGCAATTGATTATATACTGTCTTTTGAGCCAATAATTATACTTCTTAGTAGCAAACCGTATATTCTGATTATTATTTTATCTTTGTAAAATGAATAAAATAACACTTCTTAGTCTTTGTGTTTTGCTATTCTTTGCTTGTAAACATGAATTAGAGAAGCCAACTTGGGATGTAGATATAATTTCATCGCTGGCGCATTCAAAGATTAACATCAATGATATGTTGTCAGATTCCAATCTGATTATTAATGAGAATGAAGAGGGGTTTATTACCCTTGTATTTCAGCAAGAATTCATAGATATGAATTTGGATACTCTAATTAAAATTGATGCTATTGCTGATAAGCAAACACACACATTAGATTCGGCAAGTTTTGCTGATGTAGTTATTACTGATACAGCAACAATAGGAGAGGCAATTAACGAGATCCCATTTGGCACACTACTTTTACCAGATGGAAGTACCAATAGTATTCCTGCAATGCCAAATATTGCTAATGGAGATACAATTAATGTTGATGCGAGTGAATATTTTGAAACAATGACTTTATATAGGGGTATGTTAATTATTGAATTAAATAACGGTTATCCAACTGATATCTCAAATGTCAATTTATCATTAATTAACGCTACAAATCAAAATACAATTGCGACTTTCTCTTTTCCATTAATTCCTTCAGGAGGTATTGTTTCAGATAGTGTTTCTATTGCTGGGCAAACAATAGATAAAAATCTTGTAGCTGTACTAGATAATATGGATATTAATGCAAGTAATAGTCCAGTATTAATAGACTATTCAGATGCAATTATTACAACTATAACCATATCTGATATTGGGATTACTGAAGCCACAGCTATCTTTCCTGAACAACAATTAACGGAAACCCTAAAAGAACATTCTTTTGATATGGGTGGTGCACAAGTAAAAGAGATAGGAATCAAATCAGGAACAGTAACAATATATGTATTAAGCACCTTACCAAATGGGAAAATGATTTATAATATCCCATCACTTAAAAAAAATGGCCTGTCTTTTACAAGTGGGGATATGATTGTTCCTGAAGCAACAAATACAGATCTTACTACTTTTGTATTTGACTTTAAGGGATATGTATTAGATCTTACAGGTCAAAATGGGCGATTGGGTGATGATACAATAAATACTATTTATACTGAATCATACACATTTATTGATTCAACAGGAGAACTGGAGACGATAAACTATATTGATAGTTTTTATTCATATGTTGAATTTGATATTACCGCAGAATACGCTAAAGGCTATCTTGGGCAAGACACCATTGAGTTTGGGCCTGAAATAAAAGAATTCACACTATTTAATAAAATAAATGCTGATATTTTTGATCTAGAAAAAGCAGATTTAAAAATAAAATTTGAAAACTTCATAGGTGCAGATGCAGCGATACAAATTAATGATTTTAGTACCTCCAATTCGAATACTACAATCTCTGCTGGTATGGATCAAAATGGGAATACTATCATTGGCCATAACTACAGTATAGATAGAGCTTCTTTAATCGGAAATGGGTTACTTATTAATCAAACGGTAACTGAAATAATAATTGATGCAGATGAAATGTTAGAGATTTTACCTGAGAGGATTGTTACACAGGCTACATTCTATATAAATCCGAACGGGCAAGCAAGCACTGATGATTTTTTATATCCTGAATACCCTATAAAAGCATCTATGAATATGGAAATTCCATTAAGTTTTATTGCTAAAAATTTAACTTTAATTGATACAACTGCAATTAGCACCTTAAATTCAGAGGATTTAGAAGTAGATCAATTATTTATTACCATTAAAAATGGATTGCCATTAGATGCCAGTCTGAAATTAATACTGCTGGATAATCAAAATCTAGTAATTGACACCTTATTAGCTGGCACTACAATATTAGCTGCTTCAACTGATGCAAATAATTTAGTAAGCCAAATAAATACCACTAGTATTCAAATGAATTATACTAATTTTAACAATGTTAAAAAACTAATAAGCATTGTCTCATTTAATAGCAGTCCTATTAACGAATTCACAAGCATTTACAGTGACTACGAAATGGATATCACTTTAAGTGCAAAATTCAAAAAATCAATAGGAAACTAATGAGAAAACTACTTCTCATATTCTGTACTCCCCTGTTTTTATTTGCTCAAGAAAAAAAAAATAATCATACTACAGAATGGAATTCAAACTTCCTTTTTGAAAGTAATGGGCTAGATAAAAGTTTCTTAAACACTATGCTTTATGATGGATATATTAGTGATGAAATGAAAATTACATGGATTAATGCAGGGGGCAAGAACAACATTATCCATTCAGAAATAAGTAATGGATTAAGCTATACCTATTATTTTAAAAAGCAAAGTATTGGTTTTATTTTTGCAGACAGAAATCTATTAAATGCTAGATTTACGGATGATGTATTACGTATTGGCTTTGAAGGCAACTACAATTATCAAGATGAAACCCTGTGTTTTAATAATACCAATATAAGGGCTGACCGATTTCAGCAATACAAACTCAGTTATGGTACAGTTATTAATAAGGTGAATATTCAGGGGGCAATTTCCTATTTAGCAGGAAATCATCATCTTTCCTACATCATAGAAAAAGGAAGTTTGTATACTGCTCCATTTGGAACTTCTTTGGATATTGAGTACGATATGAACGTCTTTGTTACGGACACTTCCAATCTTTCAGCATTTGTCCACAATGGTAATGGGCTAGCAATAGATTTTAGTACAAATTTTATTATTAAAGAATCTGAAATACATTTATCCATTACTGATTTAGGTTTTATTATATGGAATACATCTTCTATCAATTTGGCTACTGATAGCAACTTTAATTTTCAAGGAATTGAGGTAGAAGATATTTTCTCTTTTAACGATTCGGTACTGGATGCAAATAATATAAAAGATGATATACTTAGAACTATCAATACATCTTTCAAATCCTATATTCCAGCTACTTTTCATATGTCCGTTTCAGGAAAAATAGAATATGAATATTTTAAAACCTACACTTTAGGAATTGTTGCAAAATGGCAGCCTTACATGGATAATGAGCCATTATCATTTGCTAAAATTGAGCAAGGGTTTCAGCAGTCAAACTTTAGCCCTTTGTACTATTTGCAATCAGCGGTAAAAATTCAACACATGAACTTAATTCCGAATCTATCTTATGGTGGCTATAGTCCTGATTTTAATGTTGGCTTAGCAATGTCCAAAGGAAAAAAACACAAACTCATACTAGGTACTCATCATTTGGAGGATTTGCTAAATGGTGATAAAGCAACAGCAGTAAGTGTTTATTTAAAAATAAAATTAAACTTTTAATTATGTTATCGGAAATCAATAAAATTCAGCACCAAAAAAGTGGAAACTTCTTTTTGATGGCAGGGCCTTGTGCTATTGAAAGTGAGGCAATGGCTATGGAAATTGCTGAGAAAATAAAGACAATAACCAACAAGCTTAAAATTCCTTTCATTTTTAAAGGAAGTTATCGAAAAGCGAATAGAAGTCGCTTAGATTCTTTTACAGGCATAGGGGATATGGAAGCACTTGAAATTCTAAAGAAAGTTGGTGAGCGCTTTAACATTCCTACTATAACGGATATACACACGACTGAAGAAGCTGCTATTGCAGCCGCATATGTTGATGTATTACAGATTCCTGCTTTTTTATGCAGACAAACTGATTTATTAGTAGCTGCAGCAAAAACAGGAAAAGTAGTTAATATAAAGAAGGGTCAATTTTTAGCTCCTGAAAGTATGGAATATGCCGTAACCAAAATAAAGGAAAGTGGAAACAATTCAGTTATTCTTACCGATAGAGGAACCATGTTTGGCTATCAAGATATGGTAGTTGACTTCAGGGGTATCCCTATTATGCAGGAATTTGGTGTGCCAGTTGTGCTAGATGTCACACATTCTTTGCAGCAACCCAATCAAAATAATGGAATAACTGGTGGAAAACCAGCATTAATTGAAACAATTGCAAAAGCAGGAATTGCTATTGGTGTAGATGGTATATTTTTGGAATCGCACCCAAAACCTAGTGAAGCAAAATCAGATGGAGCTAATATGTTACAATTAAATAAGTTGGAAGATTTACTTACTAAGTTGGTAAAGATTAGGAAAGCAATAACTTAATTCAGAATGAAATTGTTGTTATCTTGTATAATTACAACTACAAATTAGAGTTTCTGAAATTATTAAAAATCAAGTATCAGCTTAGCATTAAACTATCTTCTTTAAAACTTCATAAATAGAACTGCCCTTTTCAAGATTTTGTTCTAAGTCAGTTAAACTATTATCGGCTATTAATTGTTGGTACTTCTTATTTCCTAATTCGTGTTTTATAATATGATGTAACCAATAATTATTTTGTTTATTTCTATTATCTATAAAATATGAATTTGCTTGCATTTGATTATTGTGTTTTTCAATCAATTTCCAAATGGTATCCAGCCCTGTTTTATCTAATGCAGAACAAGTACTAACTTGAGGAATCCAACCATTTTTTTTTTCAGGAAAAAAATGTAAAGCTCTCTTATATTCCATAGCTGAATTTTTGGCCTTTATGCTATTGTCTCCATCAGATTTCGTAATTATTAGAGCGTCAGCCAATTCCATTATCCCTCTTTTAATGCCTTGTAGTTCATCACCAGCGCCTGCTAACATGAGTAGTAAAAAAAAATCTACCAAATTGCTTACAGTAGTTTCGCTTTGCCCAACACCAACTGTTTCTATTAGAATAATGTCGAAACCTGCCGCTTCACACAAAATAATACTTTCTCTGGTTTTATTAGCCACTCCACCTAAAACTCCACTACTTGGGCTTGGGCGAATAAAAGCATTTTCATCAGCTGCTAGTTCATGCATACGACTTTTATCTCCTAAAATACTTCCATGCGTTCTTTCACTTGTTGGGTCAATGGCCAGTACAGCTATTTTTTTCCCTTGACCAGTTATTAGTTTTCCAAAGGCTTCAATAAAGGTGCTTTTTCCTACTCCAGGTACACCCGTCACTCCAACTCGTATTGATTCCCCACTTTGTGGTAAACATAATTTTAATAATTCTTGGGATTTTTGTTCATGCTCAGGCAAAGTGCTTTCTAATAGAGTAATCCCTTGCCCTAAAGCCGTTCGATTCCCTTCAATTATTTGTTGAGCAAGTTCCACTATTTTACAGCTATTATTGAAATTTCAACATTTACATTTTTAGGTAATACTGAAACTTGTACCGCCTCACGTGCTGGATGATTTTTTAGAAAACTTTTGGCATATTCTTTATTAATTGCTGTATAATCATTCATATCTTTCATAAAAATTGAGCATTTCACTACATTCTCAAAATTCATCTGTGCTCCTTTTAATACAGCTAAAATATTTTTCATTACTTGATTAGTTTCTGCAGTTATATTATCTATTACTAAGTTTCCTGTAACAGGATTTATTGCTATTTGCCCTGAACAATAAAGCGTATTACCGCTAAGTATAGCTTGGCTGTAAGGACCAATAGCTTCAGGTGCATTAGGAGTATTGATTATTTTATTCATTCTTTTTAATTTCTGTGCTCAAATATAGCACTTCCTACTCTAACCATAGTGCTTCCTTTATCAATTGCTAATTGATAATCTGCACTCATTCCCATTGATAGGATAGTGATGTCTTTATTTTTTACGGTTTCAAATAAAATTTTAAGGCTGTTAAATTCTTGTATTACTTGCTGCTTGTTATCTGTAAAAGTGGCCATTCCCATTAGCCCAACAATTTTTATATTTGGGAATTCTTTAGCAATAGTTATTGCTTGTTCTACCTCAGTTATATCAAAACCGAATTTTGTTTTTTCTGTTGCAATATGTACTTGCAAAAGGCAGTCAATTACTCTATTATTCTGTTCTGCTCGTTTATTAATTTCTTTCAATAATTTAATTGAATCGACACCATGAATTAAGGATACAAAAGGAGCTATCAATTTCACTTTATTTGTTTGCAAATGCCCAATCATATGCCAAATAATATCTTTAGGCAAATCTTTAGCTTTTTGCACTAATTCTTGCACTTTGTTTTCACCAAATACCTTTTGTCCTGCATGATATGCTTCTAATAAAGATGAATTGAGTATTGTTTTTGATACTGCTACTAAAGTTACTTCTTTAGTAAGTGAGCTTAGTACAACATTAAGGTTATTCGCAATACTCATTCTTCTAAAGGATAAATAATTAAGCCAGAACGTAATTTAGGTTCAATATAAGTGCTTTTTGGAGGCATAAATTTTTTATTATCAGCCACCTCCTTTAATGCGCTAATTGATATAGGTTTTAAAATAAAAGCTAATACATATTCTCCAAAATCTATTTTATTTTTAATTATTGAAAGGGGAGTGCTACCTGATTCAAAAGATATATTTTTATCAGTTCTTTCATCAGTAATATTGAGTATTGGTGCTAATATATTATCTGATAATAGTACTGGATCTAATTTACTGACACAATCTTGCGTTACATTTTTTGGTATTGCTAATAAGGAATACCAATACCCCGCTAGATACATAGAGACTTCATCTTTTAATGTAGGAGAATAAGGTATACTTCCTTTTTTTACAACAGTAAATGATTTTTTAATTTCATCAATAAGTTCGTAAGAAGTTAATCCGTTAGTGTGTTTTATTAATCGGTTAAAATTTATGATGTTTAATTGACTTTCAGCAATTAAAAAACTCATAAAATATTGGCTGTTTGCTTTGTTGCTATTTTGAGCTAAAAGGGAAGAGGAAGCAATTCTGTGATGCCCATCAGCAATATATAAATTTTTAATAGTGGTAAATGATTCTTTAATGGTATTGACATCATCAGTATTATTCACCAGCCATAATTTATGGATTGTTTTATCAGTTGTTGTAAACTCGTACTCAGCTCTAGTTTCTTTGTAATTTTGAATAAGAGTAGTAATAGCTATATTTTTTTGATGAAACAATAAAACAGGTTCTGCATTAAAACCTGTTGTATCCAAGTAGTTTTTAAAAAGATCTTCCCTTGCGGTAATGGTGTGTTCGTGTTTTTTTATATTCCCACTTAAATAATCGGCAACTGCTGTAGCTCCAATAATACCTTCAAAAAATTGATTATCATTTGTTTGCTGATAAATATAGAAGGTTTCCGTCTCTTCAGTTATTAATAATCCAGCTTCTTGAAAATTATTAAATTTTTCTTTTACATCTTTAAATCTCTCGATTCCTTTTTTCTTTATTTTATTTTTGTAATCAGGTTGAATAATGTGTAAAAAGGTAAATGGATTATGTTCTAATTTCTCTTTTAAAGTTTCGTCAGAATAAGATAAGTAGGAGCGTGTTGCTATTAGGTGAGCCTTGTCTCTTGTTGGGCGAATTGCTTTAAAAGGGCGAACGATTACCATTTTTATTTATTAAAATGAGTTGCAATTTGATTTGCTAATTCAGTTCCAATTCTATCTTGTGCTTCTAGTGTTGCTGCACCAATATGAGGAGTAAGCGAAATTGCATTATGCATGCAAATATGTATGCTTGGAGTAGGTTCATTATCAAAAACATCAAGTCCAGCATAAGCTAGTTTTTCTTTGTCTAAAGCAAACATTAATGCTGTTTCATCTATAACGCCACCTCTAGCAGCATTAACAATTCCAGCCCCTGTTTTCATCATTCCTATTTCTTCTACACCAATTACAGCTTTGTCATCAGTTTTTGGAACATGTAAAGTAACGAAATCAGAATTTTTCAGTACTTCTTTTAAACTTTCAGTTTCAATGGTGAATGATTTTTTATCTCCATTAAAAAAGTCTAAAGTTATGTTTGCCTCCTCAATAAATTTATCATGAGCAATTACTTTCATTCCAAGGCCTATTGCTCTTTTTGCAACTTCCTGACCTATACGACCAAAACCGATAATTCCTACAGTTTTTCCTGCTAGTTCTCTTCCGTTAACATATGATTTTTTTAAATTTTTAAAGTCAGTATCACCAACCATTGGCATTTTACGATTGCTATCAAAAAGGAAACGAACCATTCCAAAAAGATGAGCAAAAACAAGTTCAGCCACTGAAGAGGATGAAGCAGCAGGCGTATTAATTACATTAATTCCATTCTCTCTGGCATAATCAACATCAATATTATCCATTCCTACACCACCTCTTCCTACTATTTTTAGATGTGGGCAAGCATCAATTAAATCCTTACGAACAGTAGTAGCGCTTCTTATTAAAAGCACTTCATAGTTCTCAGTATTTATAACATTTATTAAATCACCTTGAGTGACATGTTTTGTTACAATATGAAATCCTTTTTCTGTTAAAGAATCAATCCCAGCTTGTGAGATTCCATCATTTGCTAATATCTTAATCATCTTAATTTTGTTCTAATGTTTTCATTATTTTTACTAATACTTGTACACTTTCTATTGGCATTGCATTGTAAATGGAGGCTCTATATCCTCCAACTGACCTGTGCCCTTTAATACCACTTATTCCTGCTGCATTCCACAAAGTGTTAAATGCATCTTCTTTACTGCTATCGTTTAACAAAAAACAAACATTCATATTTGAACGGTCTTCCTTTGCAGCAGTTCCTTTAAATAATGGGTTTCTATCAATCTCTCCATATAATAAATCTGCTTTTTTCTGATTTACTTTTTCTATAGCCTCAACCCCTCCGAAATCCTTTAACCATTGTAAAGTAAGCATTGATACATAAATAGGGAATACTGGAGGTGTGTTGAACATACTACCCTTACTGATGTGCGTATTATAATCCAACATAGTTGGAATATTTCTGCCTGTTTTACCTAAAACCTCATTTTTTACAATAACTAAGGTTGTTCCAGCTGGACCCATATTTTTTTGTGCCCCAGCATAAATAATATCAAATTCACTCACATTAACCGTTCTACTAAAAATATCTGAACTCATATCACAAACCATAAGAGTAGGAGATGTGGGAAATTCCTTCATTTGTGTACCGTAAATAGTATTGTTTGATGTACAGTGAAAGTAATCTGCATCACTAGGGATTTCATATCCTTTTGGAATATAACTGTAGTTTGTGTCTGATGAATCGCCTACAACAATTACCTCACCTAATCTTTTTGCTTCAGCAATTGCTTTTTTAGCCCAGACTCCAGTATTGGTATAAACTGCTTTCCCATTAATTCTCATTAAGTTTAAAGGAACCATTAAAAACTCCATACTTGCTCCTCCTTGTAAAAATAAAACTGAATAACCTTTAGGAACACTTAAAAGTTGTTTTACCAGATCAATAGCCTTACTCATTACAGCAACAAAAGGTTTGCTTCTGTGTGAAATTTCAATTAATGATAAATTATCATTATTGAAATTAAGTATTGCATCTGAAGCTTGTTTTAAAACTTCTTGTGGTAAGATGCAAGGTCCTGCAGAAAAATTATGTTTTTTCATATTGTTATCTATTGCTTTACTCTTTCTATGTATGCTCCTTTTTCGGTGTCAATTTTTATTTTATCACCTTCATTAATAAACAGAGGAACATTAATACTTGCCCCTGTTTCAGTAGTTGCAGGCTTAAAGGTATTGGTTGCCGTATTTCCTTTCATTCCAGGCTCAGTATGTGTAATTTTCAATTCTACATGTGATGGAAGTCTTGCTGATAAAGGTATTCCTTCATCTGCATGAAATAGAACTTCTATATTTCCACCTTCTTTTAGGAATTGAACATTGTCAATAAAATCCTTAGCTAACATAATTTGCTCATAGTCATTATTGTTCATTAAATGGCAATCATTTCCTTCAAAATAAAGGAACTGATATTTTCTATTTTCTATTCGAATAACATCAATTTTAAAACCAGAAGTAAAGGTATTATCTAAAAGCCTACCTGTATTTAAATTTCTGATTTTAGTTCGTATAAATGCAGGTCCTTTACCTGGTTTAACATGCTGAAAGGATTCAATTTTCCAAGGCTCTCCATTGTGATTAATACATAGTCCGTTTCTAATATCTGCTGTAGTGGCCATTTTCTTTATTTTTGATTATAACCTTTCATAATTCCTCTTCCTGAATTTTGAGTAAATGAAATAATTTCATCACGCTCAGAAGAAGCATTTATTTCGGTTTCAATTCTTAATAATGCTTGTGTATTATTATTATTATTTTGATATAATATTCGGAATATATCTTGTATTTCTTGTATTTTTTCACTTGAGAAACCTCTTCTTCTTAATCCGATAGAGTTAATGCCTACAAATGAAAGCGGTTCACGAGCTGCTTTTACAAAAGGGGGCACATCTTTACGTACTAATGAACCACCAGAAACCATAGCGTGTTTACCAATATTTACAAATTGGTGTACAGCCGAGAGCCCTCCAATAATAGCATATTCACCTATAGTTACATGACCACCAATTGCTACACTATTTACAATGATACAGTTATTACCAATATTACAGTCGTGTGCAATATGCGCATAAGCCATAATTAAGCAGTTTTTTCCAATAATAGTTTTTCCTGTTATGGATGTTCCTCTATTTATTGTAGCACATTCTCTTACTGTAGTATTATTTCCTATAATAGCGATTGATTCTTCACCTTCAAATTTTAAATCTTGAGGTATTCCTGCAATAACTGCTCCAGGAAAAATCCTGCAATCTTCTCCAATTCTCGCTCCTTCCATAATGCTTACATTGGAACCTATCCAAGTTCCTTTTCCAATTTCAACATTTTTCCCAATAGTAACAAAAGGATCAATTACAACATTGTCGGCAATTTTAGCATTAGGGTGTACATATGAAAGTGGCTGTATCATAGTTTATTTTTAGATACTATCTGTGCTAATAAATCAGCTTCAACAACAATTTGTCCATTAACAAATCCTTTACCATGCATATGGCAAAGACCTCTTCTAATAGGTGAAATTAGATTTAATCTGAAAATGATAGTGTTTCCAGGAATTACTTTTTGTTTGAACTTAGCATTATCTATTTTCATGAAGAAAGTTAAATAATTTTCAGGGTTATCAACGGTACTTAGTATCAAGACACCACCTGCTTGCGCCATAGTTTCTAATTGCAAAACGCCAGGCATTACTGGTTCACCAGGAAAATGTCCTTTGAAATATTCTTCATCACTAGTAACAAATTTAGTTCCAATGATAAAATCTCTTCCTAGATCTCTTATCTCATCAATGAATAAGAAGGGATCTCTATGGGGTAAAATTGACATTATTTTCTTTTTATCGTATAGAGGTGGTGTATTGAAATCAATTTCTGGCGGCATTTTTTTATTATTCTCCATCATTATATTTTTTAAATATTTTGTAAATTTTATATTGTTTTTATGTCCTGGTTTTGAAGCGATAATCTTACCTTTAATAGGTAATCCTAAAAGAGATAAGTCACCAATTACATCAAGTAATTTGTGTCGTGCAGGTTCGTTTTTATGTCTTAGCTTTAAATTATTGAGCACTCCTTCTTTCCCAACTTTTATGCCTGTTTTATTAAACACTTTAGCAAGTGAATTTAGTTTTTCATTTGAAATTTCTTCTTCTACAATAACAATTGCATTATTTATATCACCACCTTTTATAAGGTCGTTTTCTAATAATTGCTCTAACTCATGTAAAAAACAAAATGTACGGGATGATGCAATATTTTCTTTAAATTCTGATAAGTCCTCAAGTGTAGCGGTTTGCACTCCTAAAACAGTAGAGTTGTAATCAATTTCTACTTCAATTTGGTAGTTGTCAGCAGGTGTTGCTGTGAATACAGTTCCACTTTCAGGGTCCGTAAAATTAATTTTTCTTTTTATTTCAAAGAATTTTCCTCTCTCTGTTAATTCTTGAATACCTACTTCTGATATTAATTCAGAAAATTGTATTGAACTCCCATCAAGAATTGGAATTTCTATATTATCAACTTCAATTATAATATTATCAATTCCTGCAGCTACAATGGCAGCAAGTACATGTTCAACAGTATGTATTTCAAAATTTTTAAACTTTAAATTTGTACTTCTATTGGTTGAAAAAACATAATCTACAGTAGCAGGGACGGTTGGTTTTCCTTCTAAATCAGTCCTTATGAAACGGATTCCAGTATTTGCTTTGGCTGGCACAAATGTTAAATTGGTATGGACGCCTGTATGAATTCCAAATCCTGATAAAGTAGCGTTATTTTTTATGGTTTTCTGATTTGGATTAATCATTTATCTGTTTCTTAATTGCGTTAACTGTTCTATATAAATCAGGTAATTTCTTAAATATAATATAAGAGCGTTGGAAATCTCTAATGTCAAATGCCATCGGGCCTTGAACAATTTTACCAACTTCTTTAATGCTTGAAGCAATACCGCTTTGTCCAGCAATTTTGACTTCATCAGCAATTGTAAGATGTCCTGAAACTGCAGTTTGTCCACCTATCATGCAGTTTTTTCCAATTTTTGATGAGCCTGCAACTCCTACTTGTGCTGCAATTACAGTATTATTACCAATTTCAACATTATGGGCTATCTGAATTAAGTTATCTAATTTAACTCCTTTACCAATTTTTGTTGAACCCATAGTTGCTCTGTCGATAGTCGTATTGGCGCCAACCTCAACATCATCATCAAGAATTACATTTCCTATTTGGTGAATTTTATCGTAATTATTTTTAGCATTAGGAGCAAAACCAAAGCCATCAGAACCAATAACTACTCCTGAATGAATGATGTTATTGTTTCCTATTATGCAGTTATGATAAATAGATACATTTGGATAAATGATAGTGTTATCACCAATCGCAACATTTTTTCCAATATAACAGTTATGATAAATCTTAACATTCTTTCCTATTGTAACGTCTTCATCAATAGAAGTAAAAGCTCCTACAAATACAGTATCGCCAATTGAACTGTTTTCATCAATATCTGCCTTCTTAGAAATACCTGCTTCATTAGATTGAATTTTATTATATAATTCTAGTAATTCGCTAAAAGAAGAATAAGCATCTTCAACTTTTATTAAAGTGGATGCTATTTCTTTCTCAGTAGTAAAAGAAAGATTAACAATAATAATTGAAGCCTTTGTGGTGTAAATATGAGGAGTATACTTTTCGTTAGCTAGAAAACATAAGTCACCTTTCTTCCCTTCTTCAATTTTTGCCAATGAATTTACTTCAACTTCAGCATTACCTACTATTTCTCCATTAAGTATTTCAGCTATTTGTTGAGCAGTAAATTTCATTTTGCAAATCTAATAATTTTAATTATTCTATAGGGCTGATTGTTTCAATTTAGGATAACATAGGAAATATTTACTTGTTGTTTTTTTTAAAGCCTCAATATTGAATTGATCTGAAGCAGAAGCAATGTCAATAACATAACCATTTTTCATTAAGATATTAATGTTTGCTTTTTCAATATTATAGGTGCTATTACTAATTTTATCAGAGAAAATAAAATATTCAACCTCCTGTTTAGTAGTGTTGTGAGATTGTTTAAATTTATCTGTTTCAATTTCTATTTCTGATGCTGTAAATGCAGTGTTTTTCACCTTAATTTTTAATAACTTACGGTTAAGTATCATCTTTGATAATGAAGATAATACAAAATCAGGATTATTTTTCCAGTATTTTAATGAGGAATAGATATCAAAATCATCTAATTCAGCAAAGTCATTTAGGAGTTTTGTGTTATTTTTAAAATCGTTAATTGTATAATTATTTTTCAGAAATTCACCAAGATAAGGATTTGTATAAACTTCTTTTCCATCATTTAATAATTCTTTTGCTCTTTGAAGTACTTTTATAAGCATATTTTCAGCCGATACCACTGTTTTGTGCAAATATACTTGCCAGTACATTAATCTTCTGGCGATTAGAAATTTTTCAATAGAATAAATTCCTTTTTCTTCCACTACTAATTTATTATCAACTATATCTAACATGTTTATAATGCGTTCAGCACCTATATTTCCTTCTGTTACTCCTGTAAAAAAACTATCCCTTTTTAAATAATCTAAGCGATCCATATCAAGTTGTGAGGATACAAGTTGATGTAAAAACTGCTTTGGATGTTTGTTTTGAAATATTTCAATAGATAAAGATAATTTTCCGTTAAATTTTTCGTTTAACCTTTCCATAAACAATAAGGAAAGATGCTCGTGAGGGATGTTTGAAGCAATAGAATGTTCCAATGCGTGGGAAAATGGACCGTGACCAATGTCATGCAAAAGGATAGCAATTTTTAAGCCTTTAGCCTCATCCTCAGATATTTCATGTCCTTTATTTCTAATTTGATTAATGGCCTTATTCATAAGGTGCATAGATCCAATTGCATGATGAAATCGAGTGTGATGAGCGCCAGGATAGACTAGGTAAGAAAGTCCTAATTGAGCTATTTTTCGTAATCTTTGAAAATAAGGGTGGTCAATTAAGTCAGTAATAATACCTTTATCAAGTTTTACAAAGCCATAAATTGGGTCGTTAATTATTTTGTCTTTTTTTCTGTTTAGCATATAAGCAAATAACGGAATTTTTTTAATTTTTGTAAACTATAAACAAATAAAAATATGATAAAAATACTTTGGGTAGATGATGAAATTGATTTATTAAAGCCGCATATTATTTATTTAGAAGGAAAGGGATACAATATCACATCAGCAAAAAGTGGAGATGAGGCTTTGGATCTATTGGGGGAAAATAATTATGATCTAATTTTTTTAGATGAAAATATGCCAGGTTTATCAGGGCTTGAAACCTTAACGATTCTTAAGGAAAAGTATACAAATATTCCTGTGATAATGATAACTAGGAGTGAAGAGGAAAGTATTATGGAGGAAGCAATTGGTTCGAAAATTGCGGATTATTTAATTAAACCTGTCAATCCAAGTCAGATTTTATTGGCTATAAAAAAGAACATTGAGACCAATCGTTTGGTGGAGGAAAAGACCACAAGTAATTATCAGCAAGATTTTAGGAATATAAGTATCTCCTTATCTTCATTTTTAAATAAAGAAGAATGGTATGAAATTTATAAAAAGCTAACTTATTGGGAGTTAGAATTAGATAAGTTAGGAGATAAAAGTGTTGAGCAAATTTTAGTAATGCAAAAAACAGAAGCAAATATTCAGTTTTTCAGGTTCATAAAAAATAATTATAAGGAATGGATTGAAGGGAAAGATGCTCCTTTAATGTCACATAATTTGATACGAAAAAAGGTGTTGCCACAGATGGAAGAAAATAAACCTACTTATCTTATTGTCATTGATAACTTAAGGTACGATCAATGGAAAATTATTGAGCCCTCAGTTTTAGAGGATTTTCAAGTCATAAATGAAGAAATGTATACTAGTATTTTACCTACAGCTACTCAATATGCCCGTAATTCTATTTTTTGTGGTTTGTTACCTTCTGAAATTCAAAAACGCTTCCCTAATATGTGGATGAATGATGAGGATGAAGGAGGTAAAAATATGTTTGAAGCAGAATTTTTAGCCGATAATTTACAAAGGTTAGGCAAAGGAGGTAGCAAACATTCCTATACTAAAATCACTAATATTGATTCGGGAAGAAAAGTTGTGAATCAAATCCCAAATATGAAGCATAATGAATTGAATGTGATTGTTTATAATTTTGTAGATATGCTTTCTCATGCGCGTACAAACATGAAGGTAATTAAAGAGTTGGCTGATGATGATTCGGCATATCGTTCACTTACTGCATCATGGTTTTCCCATTCTCCATTAAAAGAAATAATGAAACAAATTGCCAAACAAAAATCAAATCTTATTATTACTACTGATCATGGGACAATTAATGTTAGCAAACCTTCAAAAATAATTGGGGATAGAGGTGTAAATACGAACTTAAGATACAAGCAAGGTAAAAATCTGGATTTTCAGAAAGAGGATGTGCTAGAAATAGATAAACCCTTGGAATGTTATTTGCCAATTCAGAATGTAAGTAGTAAATATATTTTTGCAAAAGAGAATAGGTATTTTGTATATCAAAATAATTTCAATCATTATGTTAAGTTGTATAAAAACACCTATCAGCATGGAGGAATTTCAATGGAGGAGATGTTAATTCCAGTCATTACTTTAAAGTCAAAATAAATGAGTAAAACTCTTTTTGCTGAAAACTTAGAGCAGTTAAATTCTATTGCTAAGCAAATATTAGATTATACTTCAGTTCATAAAAAGTTTGCATTTTATGGTGAAATGGGAGTAGGAAAGACTACATTAATAAAAGCCTTATCTTTGCAGTTAGGAGTTACTGATGTAGTGAGTAGTCCTACTTTCTCTATTGTCAATGAATATCAAGCTGATGAGAATACAAAAATGTATCATTTTGATTTTTATAGAATAGAGGATGAAAAGGAAGCTTATGATATGGGTTATGAAGAATATTTCTTTAGTAATGCTTATTGTTTTATAGAATGGTCAGAAAAAATTCCTAATTTGATAGAGGATGATATGGTGAAAATAAAGATTAGTATTGCAGGAAATACAAGAAAGATTGAAGTAATAATTTAACTATGAAAAAAGAAAAAATATTTAGTTCTTTTGGAATACTTCCCAAAGAAGAAATACTTGAGGTAAAACCAAATTTCAAGCAATTACAAATAGGCATTCCTAAGGAATCCTCATTTCAAGAAAAAAGGGTGAGTTTAACGCCTGATTCTGTTGGCTTATTAATTGCAAACGGTCACAGTGTAATTATTGAAAAAGGAGCAGGTTTAGCTTCCAGTTTTCAGGACAAAGAATATACTGATAGAGGGGCTGAATTAGCCTATTCTAAAAAAGAGGTTTTTAAAGCAAATTTTATTTTAAAAATTGAACCTCCAACTCAGGAAGAATTAATTTTAATTCAAAGAGGTCAGCAACTAATTTCAGCAGTACAAGTAAGTACACAAACGGCTTCTTATTTTAAAACTTTAATAAAGAAAAATATTACCGCTTTTGGATTTGAATTTATAAAAAATGAACAAAATAAATTACCTATTGTTAGGAGTATGAGTGAAATTGCAGGTAATACTGCTTTGCTAATTGCTGGAGAATACTTATCCAACACAAAAAATGGTAAGGGTTTGATGTTAGGTGGTATTTCAGGATTATTACCGACAAATGTTGTGGTAATAGGTGCGGGTACGGTAGGAGAGTATGCCTGCCAAACTTCCTTAGGATTAGGTGCTTCAGTTATTGTATTTGATGATTCAGTGACTAAACTAAGAAGGTTGCAAAACAATATTAAGCAAAGAATTTTTACTTCAACTTTACAACCTAAAGCATTGGGCAAAGCCCTAAAAAGAGCAGATGTCGTCATTGCAGCTTTGCGAATAGGAGACGGAAAAGTACCTTGTATAGTAAGTGAAGAGATGGTGAGTGAAATGAAAAAAGGTGCAGTAGTGGTTGATGTAAGTATTGATCAAGGAGGATGTTTTGAAACTTCTGAGATTACTACACATAAAAATCCAACTTTTATAAAGCATGGTGTTGTTCACTATTGTGTACCAAATATAGCGTCAAGAGTTTCGCGTACAGCATCAATGGCAATCTCTAATATTTTAACGCCTATTTTGTTACGTATTGCTGAAGAAGGAGGAGTAGAACATTCCATAAGGAAGTATGAATGTTTGAGAAATGGAGTATATACTTGTCATGAAAATTTAACTAATAAAATGCTAAGTAAGAATTTTAATATTCCTTTTATAGATTTAGATTTAATAATGGAAAATAGATAGTATTATGAGAAGAAGACTTTTGTTTTTTGGATTTGGAGCATTAATTAGCATTTTCTTCCTTTCAATGGGTCCTGAAAATCGCTTAAAAGAAACTTTTTATGCCTACCTAGATTACTTTGATATGAACCAAAGAGTTATTTCTCATCTTTATCCTAACACAACTGATGATGAAGGAAATGTGCTGTTAATTGATCCTGAATTTTCAACACAAGCTGAGTGTCAGTTGATGTATTATAATTTGACAAAAAAAGATTTATTATCCGTTTTAGAAGATGGAGAAGTGAATTTTGAATTATCAGATGAAGATGGAGAGCCTTGTCAGTATTTTGTAATTGAAAATTCAGTAAAGGGCAATGCTTTATCAGTTACTTTTGAGCTTTGTTATTACAATGATAAAAGTGTGAAAGTGATATCATTTACATTCAATAATGAGAATGGAGCTTGTGACTTTTAGAGGTTCTTCCTCCTTTGCCTTTCAGCTACAAGATTTCTGAGTTCACGTCCCATTTGTCCTGCAATTGAGGTGTTTTCTTCTGCTCTTCTAATTAAGTAAGGCATAACATCTTTTATAGGCCCGTAAGGAACATATTTACTGACATTATAATTAGTAAACGAAAGGTTATAGGAAATATGATCGCTCATTCCTAAAAGCTGAGAAAAGTAAATTCTATGATCATTTTTATCAATTCCTTTTTCATTTATAAGATTAGCTAATAACTGTGAGCTTTCTTCATTATGTGTCCCTGCACAGATTGCTATTCTATCAATATTATTAATGCAAATATTTAGGGCTTGGTTATAGTCTCTGTCCGTATCTGATTTCTTAAGATGTACAGGGCAGGGGTAGTTATTGATTTTTGCTCTTTCTATCTCTTGTTCATGATATGCACCTCTCACCAATTTAACTCCTATAAAAAATTTACCTTCTGAACGCTCCAAGAGAGTATTAAGATAAGTTATTCTATCATTCCTGTAAAACTGTATGGTATTATAGATAAGTGCCTTTTTAGTATTGTATTTTACCATCATTTTCTCAACAATACTATCGATCGCGTTTTGCACCCAACTTTCTTCAGCATCAATAAAAACAGCTACATTTTTATCTTGTGCTAATTGGCAAATAGTATTTACTCTTGCTTCATATTCCTCTTTTTCTTTTTTATCAACAGCTGAAAGAGAAGTGCAATCATTTATCTTTTGGAGTAAAGAAAATTTACAAAGACCAGTAGGTTTAAAAACTGAAAAAGGAATGTTGTCAGAAATTGCAGCTTTTTCAATAGAAGCTAGTGTTTGTTTTAATGCTCTTTCAAAATCAGCTTTTGATTCTTTTCCTTCTGCTGAAAAATCCAAAATTGTTCCAATTTTTGATTCCCATAATTTATCAATAGTAATTTGGCTTTTTTCTATGTTCTCTCCACCACAAAATTGTTTGTATATAGTTGCTTTTATTATTGGCTTTATGGGAAGTTGTAGCTTTAATGCAAATTTTGATAACCCTGTAAGTAATTTTGAAACAAATGGTATGTTCATCCCTTTAAACAGAAAATACGCTCTATTTAAATCAGCATTTGATTTATCAGCAAAAGCTATTTTTAGGTTATTGAAATCAATCATATATTAAATAAATTATTTAATTTTCCTTGAAATCATTAATCCATCTCGTACTGGTAAGAGTATAGTTTCAACTCTATCAGAAGCAAGCATTTTCCTATTGTATTTGTCCAATGCAATCGTTTCTTCACCCATCTTTTCTTTAGTTACTTTTCCGCTCCATAGTACATTGTCAGCTATAATGAGACCGCCAATATCCATTTTGTCAATTATCGCATCAAAGTAATTAGAGTAATTTTCTTTATCAGCATCAATAAAAGCCAATTGAAAGTTACAAGCTAAGGTAGGTATGATGTCTAATGCCTGACCGATATGTTGTTTAATGTTATTATTGAAATCGGATTCTTTAAAATAACGATTGGCTATTGATGTATATTCCTCATTGATGTCAAGGGTATCCAATGTTCCAGTAGGTTTTAACCCTTCTGCTAAACAAAGTGCGGAATACCCTGTGTAAGTTCCTATTTCTAAAATGTTTTCAGGATTTATAAGTTTACTAAACATAGAAAGAATTCTGCCTTGTAAGTGACCAGAAAGCATTCTGGGTATCATTACATTCGCCCAAGTTTCTCTATTAATTTTGGCTAATAGCTTAGGTTCTTTTTCGGTATGACTAATTGCATAGTTATCAATTGCTTCAGGTAAAAATTCCATGTTTTTGGGTATAAAAAAAGCCACACTTAGTGTGGCTTTTATGATGTGAAATTATATTTATTCGTTAGCAGGTACTGGTGGAACTGCACAACATGGTTTAGTACAATCATCACCACATTTTTTAGCGTCTTTTTTACAACATCCTTTCTTTACTTTTTTACTGCAAGAAGATTTCTTGTCTCCATAGTTGTTAGACTTATCAAAGTTAAATGAACCTTTTTTACTTTTATTACATGAAGACTTTGATTTTGAACAAGCAGCTTTCTCTGATTTTGAACAAGATTTCTTTTTCTCACCTTTACAACAGGTGCCATTTTTCTTGTTTTTACAAGTTGCATCACAAACTTTACCTGTTTTAGCACAAGTTTTAACTTTTTTTACTTTTTCAATTCCTGCTACAGTTTCAGTAGTTACATCGGTTTGAGCATTTACATTAGCGATTCCAATAAAGAATACAGATAAAAGTAAGATTGATAATTTTTTCATTGTTATAATTTTTAATTTATTTTAGGCAAATATAGTAAAATAGTTGAAAGATATCCTTTTCATTAGTAATTAGCAATTACACTTTGCCCTCCAATTACTTTTTCTTCTAGTTGTGCATTTATCTTTGTGCCAATTGGGAAAAACAAATCTACTCTTGATCCAAATTTAATGAACCCAAATTCATCCGCTACATTGGCAGTATCATTTTTCTTTGAGTAAGTCATAATTCTACGAGCGACTGCACCTGCAATTTGTCTAAAAAGAATAGAAATTTTATCATTTTCAACCACTATAGTACTTCTTTCATTGTCTGTTGATGCTTTAGGATGCCAAGCGACTAAAAACTTACCAGGATGATATTTCGTGTATTTTACATTTCCACTAATAGGATACACTTGGTTGTGTACATTAAGTGGAGACATAAAGATACTTACTTGGATTCTTTTGTCCTTGTAATACTCTGTTTCTTCTGTTTGTTCAATCACCACTACTTTACCATCACAAGGAGCGTAAACTATTCCTTCTTTTCTTTCGAACTCACGTTTAGGAATACGAAAGAAGTTTAAGCTCATGATGAGTAAAAAAAGTGTTATTGTAGATGTAAGACAAGCTACATATTCATGTGCATATGTATATGCTAAATAGTTAAAGAAACTAAAAGTTAAAATTTCAATAGTTAACGTTACTCTTCCTTCTTTGTGTAATTTCATATTAAATGATATTTAAATAAATGTATAGTACCGGAATGGTAACCATAAAAGCATCCATTCTGTCAAGTATTCCTCCATGTCCTGGTATAAATTTTCCTGAATCTTTTACGCCAGCTTTTCGTTTAAAATAGGATTCCGTAAAATCACCAAGCGTAGCAGTGAAAGGTAAAAGCAAGCTCATGCCTAAAGCAATACTATTGTCTATTTCTAGGTAATAACGAGTAGTAATGAAAGAAGCGATAGCAGTAAAAACAAAACCGCCTGCAAAACCTTCCCATGATTTTTTAGGAGAAACAGAAGGCATAATTTTTGTTTTCCCAAATTGTATTCCAAATAGATAGGCAAAGGTGTCAAAAGTCCAAGTAAGAATGAACATTAATAGAGCAAGAGATGGGTCAAATACAGAATTAGAATTATCACTTTTTATCATTCCAAAAAAATGAATCAGAATAAATGGAATTAGTAGATATAAAAATGCAAAAGCTTTAGGTTTCCCTTTTCTAAGTTTCCACATCTCATAAATTGAAGCAATTCCTAAAACTATAAATAAAATATGGAATGATAACTCAGAAAAAGAAGTTCCGAACCACATGATAAGCATATAAAATAATCCGGATAATGCTCTTTTAAGTATTTCGTTCATTGTTAATTTCTTTAAGTAAATTCTCTGATTTCTCTATCTGTTCTTCCTGTACATATAGTTCAATTAAACCAAACATTAAATAAGAAGAGTCTTGTTTATTAAGCAGTACAACCTTAATGTTATTTTCTTCTAACATTTGTTTTATAATTGTCGCTTTATTTGGGTTATCAGTACTAAGAATTTTTATCATTTAAACTTTCTTCTGATGCTTTAGGGTTTTTCTTTTTTTTCTTTTGCAGTTTTTACTTTTGCAGCTTTTGTTATTTTTGCTAAGTTGTCTAATTCAGTTTTTTCTAAATCCATTTTAATAAGTTGCTCTTCTTCATAGGATTTCCATGCTCTATCCCCAAATATTTTAGTTAAATCATCTTTAAAAATAACTTCATTTTCTAAAAGTTCATTTCCTAATTTTTTAACTTTATCTTTATGTTCTATTAAAATATCTTTTGCTCTTTGGTATTGCTCTTCCAAAATTTTTGACACTTCTTTATCTATCGTTTGGGCTCTTTCTTCAGAATAAGGTTTTGTAAAACCGGATTGTTGTCCTGAAGAATCGTAATAAGAAATATTCCCTACTTTTTCGCTTAATCCATAAATACTTACCATTGCATAAGCCTGTTTAGTCACTTTTTCCAAGTCGCTTAATGCTCCAGTTGATATTTTACCAAAGAACAGATCTTCAGCAGCTCTACCACCCATAGCAGCACAAATTTCATCTAACATTTGTTCTGTAGTAGTCAATTGTCTTTCTTCAGGTAAGTACCATGCTGAGCCTAATGATTTTCCTCTGGGGACAATAGTAACTTTAACAAGGGGTGAGGCGAATTCTAACATCCAACTTACTGTGGCGTGTCCTGCCTCATGATAGGCAATTGTTTTCTTTTCGCCAGGAGAAATTATTTTTGATTTCTTTTCTAATCCACCTATAATTCTATCTACCGCATCAATAAAATCTTGTTTGTCAACTCTATCTTTGGATTTTCTGGCAGCAATAAGAGCAGACTCATTACAGACATTGGCAATATCGGCTCCTGAAAAACCTGGAGTTTGTCTGGATAAGAAATTAACATCCATACTTTTAATCAATTTGATAGGTTTTAAATGTACTTTAAATATAGCTTTACGCTCTAGTAAATCGGGTAAATCAACAAATATTTGTCTGTCAAATCTTCCTGCTCTGGTCAAAGCTTTGTCTAAAACATCAACTCTATTAGTAGCTCCCATTACAATTACTCCTGAATTAGTGCCAAAACCATCCATTTCAGTTAATAACTGATTTAGTGTATTTTCTCTTTCGTCATTACTTCCTGTCATTGCATTTTTTCCTCTTGCACGACCAATAGCATCTATTTCATCAATAAAGATAATGGCTGGAGCTTTTTCCTTTGCTTGTTTAAATAGGTCACGCACTCTACTTGCGCCAACCCCAACAAACATCTCAACAAAATCTGAACCTGAAAGAGAGAAGAAAGGTACTTTTGCTTCACCAGCAACTGCTTTGGCAAGTAATGTTTTTCCTGTACCAGGTGGGCCTATTAGCATTGCACCTCTAGGAATCTTGCCACCTAATTTGGTGTATTTTTCTGGAGATTTCAAGAAATCAACTATTTCAGTAATTTCTTCTTTAGCACCCTCTAATCCTGCAACGTCTTCAAAGGTTATTTGTATATCTTCTTTATTTATTAATTTGTTTTGTGTTTTTCCAATATTAAAGATTTGTCCGCCACCACCAGCACCACCACTCATTTTTTTCATAATGAATAACCAAACAAAAACAAAGAATGCTAAAGGTAAAATCCAGCCTATAATGTCACCAAATACATCTTTTTGTGTTTCATAATATGGAGATATCTTATCCTCATTGTCAAATGTTATTTGTGCATCTTTTAAGTCATTACTAAACGTTTCAACAGAACCGATTTCAAAGTAAAAATGAGGCCCTAAATTTGGTGCATCACCAAAGGTCTTTTTTCCTACTTTTTTGAATTGGTCTTCTGATAAAAACTCTTTTTTAATATACACATAGGCCTTGTCTTTATTGACAACTATTACTTTATCAACCTTTCCATTTTGTAACATTATTTGGTTGAATTCCTGCCAATTAGTAGATTCAGTCACTTCAGTACCTATAAATTGCAAGCCAATAAAAAATACAAATATGATTGCGTACAACCAGTAGATTTTGAATTTAAATCCTTTTAATCCATTTGGTAAATTTGATTTATTTTTATTATTCATTTTTAAATTAGTTTATTCTTTATAATTTTTGAATTCTGCATCACCCCAAAAATCCTCAATGTTATAAAAAGTTCTTGTTTCTTCTTGAAAAATGTGTACGATTATATCTGAATAGTCCATTAAAATCCATTCTCCAACCCTATTTCCTTCAATATGGAATGGCTTTTCGCCTAAGTCCTTTGAAATTGTTTTTTTAATACTTCCTTCAATTGCGTTAACATGAATGCTTGAAGTGCCTGTACAAATAACAAAATATTTACTTATTGCAGAGTCTAACTTCCTTAAATCCAAGGAAATAATTTCTAGTCCCTTTACCTCTTGTATTGCATCTATTATGTTTTCTAATAGAATATTGGTTGCATCAATTCTTTTAGCCATATTTATTTTTAGATTTGCGACTGCGAAAATACATTTTTTAAATCAATAATTTCTGAAAAAATTAGGCTGCTTTGTTTATTATAAATCACATAAAATTAGAAGCCATAAATTCTACAAACGATTACACGTTAAGTTTGATAGATTCACTTGTTTTTAAAGAAGGATTAGTCGTTACTACCAACTATCAAAGTGAGGGAAATGGGCAAAGAGGAAAGACTTGGGAAAGCAATGCTAACGAAAATCTATTGCTGTCAGTTGTTATTGAGCCTAAATTAAAACTTGATGAGCAGTCATTAATTAGTAAAATAGTTGCTTTATCAGTGTGCGATTTACTAAAAAGTTTTGGTATTGAAGCTGAAATAAAATGGCCAAATGATATTTTGGTAGCCAAGCAAAAAATTGCTGGAATATTGATACAAAATAAAACAAAAGGAAATTACATTACTCATTCAGTAATCGGGCTAGGGTTTAATGTAAATCAAGGTGTATTTAAGGTTTATTCTCCAATTGCGACTTCTTTAAGATTGAAGCTAAATAAAGAATATGAAGTTTCACAAATACAAGAGCAATTCTTAAGCTTCCTATCCATACGATTAATGCGTCTAAAAGTTGGTGAAAATCAAGATAAAGAATATTTGGAATCCTTATTTTTAAAAGATAAACCAGCTATTTTTGAAAGTGATAATAAGCAGTTTATGGGAATAATAAAAGGAGTAAGTAAAAGTGGAAAACTACTCATTCAACTTGAAGACAATAGCATTATTGCATTTGAAAATCAGCAAGTAAGACATTTATTTTAGAATTTTTCCATTTTACCAGCTAAAACATCCAAAAATTGAGTTAATGGTTTTTCAACCATCATTTTCATTATTATATTTAACTCAGCATTTATTTCCAAACGTGCTTGACATTGATTTCCTTTTTCAGTAATAAAACAATCCAAAGAAAAAGGCACTTTATTACCTTTGGCTGTTAATGAAATTTTTGAAAATGGAATTTTCTCTCCTAATTCTAAATTTAAAGTAGGCATTCCTTTCATTTTAAATGAACAGGTTGTTTCAGTACTTTCAAAATCCTTAATAGAGGAAGGCATTATTTCTTTTAGGTTGTTAAGATCTCCAATTTTAATAAAGAAATCTTCAGCACTTCTGTTTACGATTACTTCTGGGGATGTAAATATTGCCATATTTTTATTTTTTCCAAATTGAAGGGTTTTCTCTCCACTGTTTCAGAATAGCTAAATCTGTTTTTTCAATATGTTGTGATTTTATTGCTTCTGGTAATAAGGTATTATAGTCGCATAAAGATACATACTCACATTCGGCAGCTTTAAAGTTTTCAATTGCTGTATCAAAGCCGTAAGTAAATATGGAAACCATTCCTTTAACATGCATTCCTGCTTCACGCAAAACGGTTGCTGCATCCAAGCTACTCTTACCACTACTAATTAAGTCCTCTACTAAAACGACTGATTGTCCTTGTTCAAAATAGCCTTCTATCTGGTTCTGTTTTCCGTGTTCTTTTGCTTTTGCCCTAACATAGATAAAGGGTAAGCCTAACCCTTCAGCAACTAAAGATCCATGAGGAATTCCGGCTGTTGCTACTCCAGCAATTACATTGGCGCCTTGGTAATAATTTTTGATAATAGTGGACAATCCTTGTTTAATGTAATTTCTTATTTCAGGATATGATAGCGTTTTTCGGTTATCACAGTAAATTGGAGAGTTCCAACCTGCGGCCCATTTAAATGGGTTGTTAGGTTTTAAAATAATTGCGTTTATTTGCAATAAAGATTTAGCAACTTGTTTAGCAATATCAATATCATATATCATGCCACAAAAATATAAAGTTTACATTAATAATGAGCCAAAAATTATAACTGATAATTGGAAAATGTTTTGTACTGATTATTTCTTAATTAAAGCTGCAGGAGGAGTGGTTTATAATAAAGAAAATCAATTGCTTATGATTTATAGAAATAAAAAATGGGATTTACCAAAAGGAAAATTGGAGCAGAATGAAGATATAAAAGAGTGCGCAACCCGTGAAGTCCAAGAAGAGTGTGGGATCTCAGGATTAAGTATTATAAATGCTTTACAAGACACCTATCATACTTATGAAATGAATGGCAAATCAATTTTAAAGCAAACTTATTGGTTTAAAATGCATACAACTTATTCTAATGAACTCATACCACAAACAGAGGAAGGGATCACAAAAGTTGAGTGGGTAAATGAAGATGAAATTACTGCAAAGTTAGAGAATTCTTACGGGAATATAAAAGAATTATTTTTAAATGAGTAATTTCAAATACTTCATAAGATTATTTGTTTTTTGGCTGCTTTACTTTTTTGTTAATCGACTATTCTTTATTGTAAATTACCTAGAAGAATTCTTGCAATTCTCATCAACAGAACTATTACTTATTGTTAAAAAATCAGTTAGATTAGACATTTCATTTATAGCGTATTTATCAGTAATGATCACTATACTTTTATTTTTTAATTCAATTATTTTACGAAAAAGATTCAATGCTTTCATCAGTGGATTAGTTTATTGGATAAATTCTCTTTTTATCTTTGTTTCAGCATTAATAATAGGGGGGGAGATTTCAATTTATGCTGAGTGGGGAACAAAGCTAAATTTTACAGCTTTAAGCCATTTTGCTAATCCATCAGAGGTGTTTTCAACTTCCACATATGCTAACTATTTTACAATGCTAATAGCAATATTTATTGCAGTAGTATTTGTGAAAATTTATACGGTTTTTGTGCATCAATTCTTCATTTCAAATAGGTATAATTATAAACAGTTTGTTGTAAAAATTATAAAATTACCAATTGTACTCGGGATGTTCTTGCTTTTAATAAGAGGAGGATGGAAAGAAATTCCAATTAACCTGAGTGATGCTTATTTTTCCAATAATATAATATTGAATGATGTTACTGTAAATCCTAATTGGAATTTGATTCAGAATATACTTAAGAATAAAAGCAATTTTAAAGGAAATCCGTATAAGAAACATCCTCAAGAAAGAGTAGATAAGTTTATTGAAAGTATTAAAAAAGAGAGCGATTCTACTACATATGTTTTAAATACAGATCAGCCTAATATTGTTTTTATTCTGCTTGAAAGTTGGTCGGCTGATAATATTGAAAGTTTAGGGGGGTTAAAGGGGATTACACCTAACTTTAAGGCTCTTGAGAAAGAGGGATTGTCCTTTACAAATTTTTATTCTAATGGATGGACATCTGATCAAGGTATGAGTTCTATATTTTCTTCTTTTCCAGTATTGCCGCATGCAGATATTATTAATCAAACAGATAAGGCTAGAAAGTTACCATCATTAAATAAGTCTCTTTCTAATTATCATTCATCTTATTTTTTTGGAGGACAATTAACCTATGGGAATATTAAAGGTTACTTGCTTTCACAAGGTTTTGATATAGTAAAAGATGAATCATATTATAAACATTTACCATTAGGAGCATTAGGGGTGCATGATGAATATATGTTTATTCAATTTAAAGAAGAATTAAAGCATTTGCCAGAGCCTTTTATGAGTACACTTTTCACAATTAGCTCTCATTCTCCTTATGATTTTCCTGCTGAGCATAAATTATCTTTTGACAGTAAGGAAGATAAATATGTCAACTCAGTGGCATATACTGATAAATGCCTTGGTAATTTTATGGAAAGTGTTAAAGATGAGAATTGGTATGCTAACACTTTGTTTGTAATGGTTGCAGATCATAGTCACAACTCTCCTATTAAAAGAAGATTTGCACAAAAAGAAAGATTTAAAATCCCTATGCTTTGGTATGGTGAAGTTTTAGATAAAAATCACAAAGGAGCGCAATGGGGTAAATTTGCTTCACATATTGATATTGTACCTACTATTTTGAGTCAGATGGATATTAATGTTGATAATGATTACTTTGGGGGAGATGTCTTTGGTAATAATGCTGGATTTATCTTTTATTCTTTTGGTAGTGGTTATGGCATGATTAAAGAAGATGGTAATTCTGCTTTTTCTATAACATATAATAAGTTTCTAGAAAGTAATTTTAATGATAGCAGCATTGTGTCTGAAGCTGAGATGTTCTTACAATATTCATTTGACAGATATTTAAATTATTAAATTATTATGTAATTACCTTTAAATCACCTTTTTTAGAAATGGATGGTTTTTTATCAGATCCAAAATCACAATTAGCAATCCTAAATTCTCTGTCTTCCTCTTTTTCTCTAAGGGTGTACGTCATCATACCAAAGTGAAATAATTTTGTTTAGATTTAGTAAATAGTTTTTGCTTTCCATAATTATGCTGATTTCAGCTTTTATTGCATATATTCTAGTCTTCTTTTTAGTTCCTTAATGAACTTCATTGCGATTTCTTTTTCTTCCATTTTATTAAATTTAAAGGGTTAAAATTAACAAAAACCATATACTAGAATTTTACACTAAACAGTCCGCTTTGGTATGAAGGATTGCAATTAAATCAGACTATTGTGATTTTTTGTGCAATATTAAGTGATGTCTTTTAAAAGCTCCTTATATTTTTTTGTAAATTGTTTACCACCTTTATTTTTCAATATTAATTTGAATAATTTGAGCAGACAATCTATATAAATTTAGTTCTGCAATTTTTGTAATATAATTACTTCTATTTAATCTATTTTTTGATCGGCCTAAATTAACTTGAGCTATTCTAAAATCATTTCTACTTAACTGTCCTTGATAGTACTGATCTTCCGCTCGTGTAAAGAATTTTTCAGCTGATGATAGATTCCGTGTTTCTATTTCTATTAAATCTATATTATTAGTATATTGATTAAATGTATTGCTTAAATCTTTACTTATTTCATTTTTAACTCCTTCTAATTGTAGTTTATTAGATTCAATGTCAATTTTAGCGTTTTGTAACACTGAATGTTTTGAAAATCCATCAAATAGGTTCCATGATAAATTAATATATCCTGTAGTTCCTAAATTAGTTTGATCTGTTATTATGCTTGTATTACTTTGTATATTACTATATCCATATTGTCCGCTTAAATTAATTTTTGGCATAAAATTACTTCTATTTATTTTTGTATTTGTTTCTGCAATTTCTAATCTTTTTTCTTGTAATTTAATATTGTTATTGTTATTGATAACTTGTTCTTTAAGTTTTAGATATTTTAAATCCTTATTTATGTTTACTTTTTGAATAACAAAAAAATCAGTATCAATTTGTCTATTGAGTATTTGATTTAAAATATTTTTTGAATTATTTAATTCTATTGATGTATTTATTAGATTGACACTATCATTATTTAGATCAATTTCAGCACTTAGTACATCAAGATGTGAGGCATTTCCAAATTCATTTTGTATTTTAATTCTTTTATATCTTTCAAGTGAAATTTCAACAAGTTTTATGTTTATTGAATATTGCTCTTGTAAGAATGCTATATCATAATATTTTTTTGCACTTTGAATTAACGTTTGTTCAATTTGTATCTGAAGGTCTATTGATCTTAAATCATTTTGTTCATTAAGTTTTTTATAAGTATAAATAGATCCTAGGCCATTAAACACATTATAGATGATTTCTATGGCACCATTAATGTTTGATGATTCTGAGGATACATCTTTTACATTAGTAAAATCATTTATAGCAAAATCAAGGCTAGATTTTCCTTGATTATATGAACTTGAACCTATCAAATTAACTTTAGGTAACAAGCCCGCATTACCCATCTTTGATTGATTATTTGCCTTTTCTTTATAATTAGCACTTATCTTAATGTCAAGGTTTTCTTTTATAGCAATTGAGAAAGTTTCTTCTAATGATAGGGTGTCTTGTGAAAATGCAACCTTTACAAGAATTAAAAAGAGAAATGATAGTAATACTCTCTTTAGGATTAAATTATATCTTTTCATATTCTATTTCTTTTATTGCAGGCTCTCTATTTTGTTCATTAAGTTCTTTCCCCGTAAATAGCCATTCTTTTGTGTATCTAATCTTATTAATAATCTTAAGTATTGCTGGTAAGAAGATTAATGTTAATAATGTTGCCATTACTAATCCGTAAGCAATTGCAATTGCCATAGGTATTAAGAATTGAGCTTGTAATTCTTTTTCAAAAATTAATGGAGCTAATCCAGCTATTGTTGTTGCTGAAGTTAATATTATAGGTCGAAAACGAGACATTCCAGTTGTTATAAGTGCATCATTAAAAAGCATGCCGCTTTTTAAGTTGCTATTAAATTTGCTTATAAAAACAAGTGAATCATTTACAAGGATACCAATAAGTGCAATCATCCCAAAATAGGAAAACATAGATAATTGAAAATCATGAATAAAATGCCCCCATCCAACACCTATGAATCCAAATGGTATTAGCACAAAAACAGCTAGTGTCTGCAAGAAACTTCTAAATGTCAACAAGATAATAGTTAGCATTAGGATTAGTACTATAGGTCCTGAATACTTTAATGAATTACCAGTTTCGGCTTGAGATCTAATTTGTCCCTCCACTGAATATTTTATTGAAGGATACATTGTCTTAATGTTACTATTTATGAATTCCTCAATTTCTGATGTAATTGTTATTGGGTTATCAATTTTAGGATTTAGAAGATCAGCATTAATCTGTATAGACCTTTTCCCATATAAATGATCAATACTAATTAAACCTCTTTTAATTTCAATATCAGTAAGGTCACTTACAAGAAAACTTTTCCCAGATAATTTAATTCTCATATTTTCTAAATCATATATCGAGTTTCTATCTTCTTTAGAATATCTAATCCAAATTTTAACTTCATCAGTTCCTATTTGTAATCTTTGAGATTCTAATCCATAAAATCCTTTTCTGATCTCATTTAATATATTGGATGTGGATAGCCCCATTTGGTATGCCTTATTCTTTAAAGTCAATTGAATCTCTTTAAGGCCTTTTTGGTTACTACTTTGTATGTTTTTTAAGACGTTTAAGTTATTCATTTTGTCTTTTAAAAGACCAACAGCATTGTTTAATTCATTATTGTCATCTGAGAATAAGGCAATTTCTATTGGTTTTCCAAAAGGACCTGCTACTGTAAATGAAAGAGATTCTGTTCCAGGAATTTCTCCAACAGCATCTTTTAGATATTTAGTAATTTCTGATGTTCCAATATTTCTTTCTTCAGATGGAATTAGTATAATATTTAAAGAACTTTTCTCGGAACTCTGTGTAGTGGCGAGTGCCCATTGATCAACTGCCTTAGTATTTCCAATTGACTTTTCAATACCAATAAATAATGATTTTCCATCATTAAATTTATTACTTAATTCATCATTTGTTTCTTTTACTTTCTCTTCAATATAATTTATCCATTTAATAGTTTTACTTTCAGCTGATCCAGCTTCAAATTTTAAATTAATGACTACGTTATCACCTTCTATATTTGGAAAAACTGTTGATTTAATTATTCCTGCACTCATTGCACTAATTGTAACTATGAATAAACATATTGAGATTAAAATAATTGTAAATGGATTATTTATAGAAAAGTTAAGTGCTGG
>JABGVU010000071.1 GCA_018645865.1 Flavobacteriales bacterium | reverse complement strand
CTACAATCAAACAAGCCAAAAAATTAGTTGAAAAAGAGACGAATGCAGTTTGGGATGCATTAGAATTAATTGTTAGAGAGCATCCGGTAATTTTAAATAGAGCACCAACACTTCACAGATTAGGTGTTCAAGCATTTGAGCCTAAACTTATAGAAGGTGATGCAATTGAATTACATCCATTAACTTGTGCTGCGTTTAATGCTGACTTTGATGGTGATCAAATGGCTGTACACGTTCCACTAAGTTTGGAAGCTCAATTAGAAGCTAGAATATTAATGCTTTCTACAAATAATATTTTATCCCCATCAAATGGTAAGCCAATCATTGTACCAAGTCAGGATATGATTTTAGGTATTTATTACCTTTCTCAAGAACCTATGACAGATAAGGCTTCAGGGTATTTTGTTGATGTTGATGCTATAGAATTTGCATTAGCTTCTGATCAAATTAAAGTTCATAGCACTATCATATCAAGAATTGAAACTGTTGATGAAAATGGTAACAAAAAACTTGAAAAATACACCTCAACAGCTGGAAGATTTTTATTAGCAAACTTACTTCCTAAAAATAATAATATCAAATTTTCTTTAGTAGATAGATTATTACCTAAGAAAACAGTATCTGAAATTATTGATGTTGTATTTAGATTTTGTGGGCAAAAAACCACTGTTATATTTTGTGATAAATTAAAAGATTTAGGTTTTAAACATGCGTTTAAAGCAGGAATTTCTTTCGGTAAAGATGACCTTGTAATTCCTGAGAGCAAAACTCAATTAATTGAAGATACAAAAAGTTTAATTGCTGATTATGAAACTCAATATTCTGAAGGATTAATTACAAGAGGAGAAAAATACAACAAAGTTGTAGATGCTTGGTCTAAATGCACTGATAAAGTTGCTGGTGAAATGATGAAAGGAATTTCAGCTACAGAAAAAACACCAGAAGGACTAAAAATTAATTCTGTTTATATGATGGCTGATAGTGGAGCTAGAGGATCTGCGGCTCAGATGAAGCAGCTTGCAGGTATGAGAGGTCTAATTGCAAAACCTTCAGGTGAAATTATCGAAAGTCCAATTATCTCAAACTTTAAAGAGGGTTTAACTGCACTAGAATATTTTAATTCTACTCACGGTGCCAGAAAAGGTCTTGCTGATACAGCCCTTAAAACAGCAAGCTCTGGTTATTTAACTAGAAGACTTTGTGATGTTGCTCAAGATTTGACAATTACAAAAGTTCAATGTGATGATCCAGGTTTTATAGAGCTTTCAGAAATTTTAGAAGGTGGAAATGTTGTAGTTAGTTTATCTGAAAGAGCTTTAGGAAGAGTCACAGCTGCTGAAGTAAAAAACCCACTTACAGGTGAAGTAGTAATTAAAAAATCTAAAATGATTGATGAAGCAGGATGTGATTTGATTGATGCAGCCGGTGTAAAATCTATCAAAGTTTACTCCGTGATGACTTGTAGTTCAAAACAGGGTGTATGTGCTACATGTTATGGAAGAGACCTATCAAGAGGTAAAATGGTACACGTTGGTGAAGCAATAGGTATGATTTCTGCTCAATCAATTGGTGAACCTGGTACTCAGTTAACGATGAGAACATTCCACGTTGGTGGAACAGCATCTGTTAAACAAGATTCTCAAATTGTAAGTAAAAGTGAAGGAACTCTAAAGATTTTAAATTCTAATATATTAGAAGATTCTAAGAAAAATCTAATAGTTATGGGAAGAAATACTCAGTTGTCTGTAGAAGATGATAATGGTGTTCAAATAGCTGTTTATAAAGTTGCTTATGGATCAAAATTATTTTTTAATAATGGTGACAAGATTAAAGCTAACACAAAGATTTGTGAATGGGATCCCTACACAACTCCTGTAATAGCTGAAAAAAGTGGTACAGCAAGCTTCGTAGATTTGATTGACGGTGTTTCAATTCAAGAAACTACAGATGATGCAACTGGTATATCTTCTAAATCAGTTATTGATTGGAGAGCTCAATCAAAAAGCACAGATTTGAAACCAAGAATTACTCTTAGAGATGAAAAAGGAAATGTCATTAAAAAAGCTGATGATAATGAAGCAAGATATTATCTTGTACCAGATTCAATTCTTTCAATTAAAGACGGTCAAAAAGTTTTTGCAGGAGATGTGATAGCAAGGCTTCCTAAAGAAACAACTAAGACAAAAGATATTACTGGTGGTCTACCAAGAGTAGCTGAATTATTTGAAGCAAGAAAAGCAAAAGATAGTGCTATAATTGCAGAAAATGATGGACAAGTTGTATTTGGTAAAGAAGTTAGAGGAAAACAAAGAGTTTCTATTGTACCTGAAGATGGGGCAGAACCTTCAAACTATTTAATACCAAAAGGTAAACACATTAATTTCAACCCTGGTGAAAAAATACAAAAAGGGGAGTACTTACTTGATGGCCAACCTTTACCTCACGATATTTTAAGAGTATTGGGAATTAAAGAATTAACTGAGTATTTTGTAAATCAAGTTCAGGAAGTATACAGATTACAAGGTGTAATTATCAATGACAAGCATATTGAAACTATTTTAAGACAAATGCTTAAAAAAGTTGAAGTAAAAGTTACTGGTGATTCTAGTTATTTACCAGGCGAAGTTATTGATAGAATAAAATTTGATAATACAAATGAAAAACTTGTAGCAAAAGGCAAAACACCTGCTGTTGGTGAACGTGTATTGATGG
>JABGVU010000070.1 GCA_018645865.1 Flavobacteriales bacterium | reverse complement strand
TTTTTGCAAATATATTTTATTATTTCAACCTTTGTGGTATTTTTGCAGCCATTTTAACAACACTCCTCCTTAGCTCAGCTGGTTAGAGCATCTGACTGTTAATCAGAGGGTCCTAGGTTCGAGTCCTAGAGGGGGAGCAAACAAAAAGTCCAGCTATTTAAGCTGGACTTTTTGCGTATTAATCAAAATTGTTTTTACCATATAAAGACTACTCTTTTGATTCCTATTTACTTACAACAACACTATTTTCGTTTGTAATATTGTTTTTAAACTCCACTCCCTCATCATTAAATACGATTATATTGTTAGAAGTGTGTATCCATTTATTGTCAAATGCGTCTACAAAAAGGTTAATTATTAATGATCTTTGTTTTTTTAATCTATATTTTCTCCAAGAATCTCCCTCATATGAAATCACACCTTTTTCTGTACTAACCCAAACTCTATCATAACCATCACAAACTATTGATTTTATAATATTTGTTTTTAATGGTGTGTTTCTTTTGTTAAACAACACCCAACCATCATCTGTAATTGTTACTATTCCTTTTTTAGTTCCTATCCATTTTTTATTTTGATTATCAACAACAATACTCCACACATGATTGTTTGGTAATGACGAATTCTGTGTAGTAAAAACCCTCCATATATCGTTAGTGTAACTATAAAGCCCGTTGTTTGTTCCTAACCAAACAGTCTCATCATAATCAAAATTCAGAGCTATAAAATCATCATCATCAATATTGTTTTTGATTTTACTTAACACTACTTCAAAATCATGTTTGTACCTAATCAATCCTGCAGATGTTGCAATCCAAACCACCCCTTTATTGATTTTTATCTTTCGTATTTTGTTAGAAGGCAGTTTGCTATTGGTTGTTGTAAAAACTTCCCAATCATTATTTTTAATAACCAACAACCCTCCTGTTGTTCCAATATATTTTGTGTTATTTTCTATTGCAATACATAATATTTTATTTGATGGCAATTTACTGTTTTCTGTGTTTAGAGTAATCCATCTTTGTCCGTTATAACAAATTAAACCCTCAAGGGTTCCAATCCAATTTAAACCAGTTGCATCCGTGGTAATTGTTGTTATACTTTTTTTTGAAAGAGGGGATTTTTTATCTAAAAATAGTTTTTTACTATTTGTTTGGGAAAACAGATGTGCAGGAATAATAAATAATATTAATAGCGCGTGTTTCATTATTGTTCATACTTGTACTGTATAAACGATTTAGAAATTGTATTCGTTACATTAATAACGGTTTAATTAATTTTTTCTTTTTTTAAACAGCCTACTTTTTCCTTTTTTAGAGTTTTTACCCAACCTTTCCCCATCTTTATACAACACTAACCTCCATTTTGATTTCTTTTTTGTTTTGGATGAATTTTCATAATCAGAACAAGGAAGTGTCGCTATTCCGTTAAATGTTTTTTTTGTTCTGCATGAGCCTAACACAACAGCACTTAACAATAAGATAATGATATGTTTATTTTTCAATAGTCTCACTTGGTAAAATTAAACATATTTTTGCTACTTGCATTATGAAGAAAAAGAAAAAAACTAAAAAATCCAGAAAAGGAGATTTTTCTAATTCAAAACTATTTGGTTTAATATTATTGGTGTTTAGAAAAAATCCAAATAAAAAACTAAACTATAAGCAAGTTTCTAAAATATTGAAGGTAACAGAGATGGGGGTGAAAATCCAGATTATTGATGTAATAAAAGAAATGGTTATTTCTGGTAAGTTAACTGAAGAGCAAAGAGGTTCTTATCGGTTATTAGAAAAAAAATCAACATTTATTACAAATATAAAAAACACAAACAATAGGGGTTCTTACGCAAATATTGATAAAGAAAATGAAGTTTTTATTTCAAAAGAACATTCTCAATTTGCGTTAGCAGGTGATGAGGTTGAAATATTACTTTTCCAAAAAAGAAAAAAGAAAAAAGAGGGGAAGGTGGTAAATGTTATAAGAAGAAGAAGGGATGAGTTTGTTGGAATAATTGACAACTCCTCATCTAATTTTTTTTTAATTACTGATGATAGAAAAATTCCGTTTGATGTTTTTATTCCTCCCAAAACAATAAAAAGAGAATATCTCAATAAAAAAGTAGTTGTAAAAGTTGAAGGTTGGGGTTCAAAATATAAAAATCCTATTGGGAAAATAATCCGGGTTATTGGTGAAATTAATGATCATAATACTGAAATAAATTCAATTTTATATGACTATGGTTTTTCTCCAGAATTTCCTAATAAAGTAGAACGAGAGGCTAATAAAATTTCAAAAGAAATTTCAAAAGAAGAAATTAATAAGCGACTAGATTTAAGAAAAACAACCACCTTTACGATTGACCCTAAAGATGCGAAAGATTTTGATGACGCTCTTTCTGTTAAAAAACTAAAGAATGGAAATTGGGAAGTTGGAATTCATATTGCTGATGTTTCTCACTATGTAGAAAAAGGAAGTGTTATTGATAAAGAAGCTATTGAAAGAGCTACGTCTGTATATTTGGTAGATAGGGTGGTCCCCATGCTTCCTGAAGTGCTTTCAAATAATATTTGTTCTTTAAAACCAAATGTTGATCGCTTAGCATATTCCATTCTTTTTGAAATGAATGAAAAAGCTAATTTAGTTGATTATCAAATTAAAAAATCGGTTATTCATTCTGATGTTCGTTTTACCTATCAAACAGCACAAGATGTTATTGATAATAAAGAAGGTAAATTAGTAACCGAACTATTATTGCTCGACAAACTATCAAAAATATTAAGAAAGAAAAGACAACAAAACGGTTCTATAAATTTTGAAAGCACTGAGGTTAAGTTTCTTTTGGACAATAATAACAACCCAATTGATGTCTATTTTAAAGAAAGCTTATCCACCAATCATTTGATTGAAGAGTTTATGTTATTAGCTAATAAAACTGTGGCTAAACATATTGGTTTTCCAAAAAAGGATGCTAAAACTTTTATTTATAGAATACATGATATACCAGATACTGATAGAATTTCAACTTTAAATAATCTTGTTAAAAAACTCGGACATTCTATTAATAATGAATCGTCTAATAAATTATCTCAGTCATTAAATAAATTACTTAAAAATGTAAAGGGTAAAAACGAGCAGCAAATGGTAGAAACATTAACTATTCGCTCAATGGCAAAAGCTGTTTATACCACTAATAATATTGGTCATTATGGTTTAGCTTTTGATTACTACTCTCACTTTACCTCTCCTATTAGGCGTTACCCTGATTTAATAGTCCATAGGTTGTTATGGCAGTATATGGATGGGGAAAAGACGGTAGATAAGGAGGTTATTGAAAAAATATGTAAGCATTGTTCTGAAATGGAAAAAGTATCATCAAGAGCTGAGCGTGATTCTATTAAATATATGCAAATTAAATTTCTTAAAAATAAAATTGGATATACTTATGATGGTGTTATTTCTGGTGTTACTGAGTGGGGTTTATATATTGAAATAATCGAAAATAAATGTGAGGGGTTAGTTAAAATAAGTAGTATTAAAGATGATCATTATGTTTTTGATGAAAAAAAATATACCCTAACTGGATACCTATCAAAAATTAGTTACCAATTAGGGCAAAAAGTTAAAATTCAAATTCAAAGTGCTGATTTAGAAAGAAAGCAAATGGACTTTATTTTGGTTTAATTACTCAACAATTAATTTTCTTGTTTCACTAAAATTATTACCTTCAAATTTAACTTGATATATTCCTTTTGAAAGTGTTGATATTGTTAAATATTCTTTATTTGAAATTTTATTTTCTAATACCAACCTTCCATTAATATCATATATTTTAATAGGTGTATTCTCTTCTTTTAAGTTTAAAATATAAATTTTATCAGTTGCAGGATTAGGGTAAATAAGCTGTAATTCTTTATTATTTTCTTCAATTGAAGTTGAATTACAATTGATTTGACAATCAGAAAGAGTAGCGTATTGTCCATTACCAGTACCTGGGTCTATACACGCTTCATTTATACAATCAAATGTTATTGGAGTAAATGATGACAGTGTTGCGTAAGTAGATTGATGTACTTCTTTAGTAATTATATCTTGTATCCAAACCGCCACCATTAAATTTGAAAAATCTTCTACAGAATGTTCAATAGTATGGTTAATAGGATTAGTAGCATCAAATGGTAAACGATAATTTCCTTGAAAAATATGTTGTAAATTTAAAGTAATTTGTTGTCCTGCCCCTAAACCACCATTAATAGGGGTGCCATTATCATTTGGCACCATTTTCTTTACAACATGTTCAAATTGTGTTTCCCCATTGTTTTTAATATTATTATAGGTTGTTTCTTCAATAATAGCAGAGTGTATAACTAAATTATTTGAATTAAAATTTTCTAAAGGATCTACTGTAATATCAACATCTACTGTTTGACCAGTAATTGAATAAGTTGAAGATAGATTAATTAAACATAGTTCATTAATATAATCATTAACAATTTGTTGAGTAATATTGTTTCCATTTTGATCCCAACCTCCATCTATTTCCATTCTTGGAACAGAATTAATTCCATAATAAGCTATTCTATTTCCAACTTCATCAGTATAATATGGATCTCCTGCACCAGGCCAATCTGCTTGATATTTTATAGAGGTTATTTTACCTGGATTTTGAGCAAAAAGAGCTTCTGCGGTTACATTTGCTGGATTACAAGGACCACAAGTTGAACTAGTAAAAGTTTCAATTAATGGTTGTTTTATAGCTAAAGCATTCCATATATAAATACTATCCGATAAAATATCATTTGATGGATCCATATCAATATTTCCATTCAAATTTGAAGCCCAAATTTCAACTAAATATCCACCTGTAGTTAATGGATTCCAAGTAATATTATGATTAAAAGATAAAGTATCAAATAATGATAAATTAAGGCCTGTTAAATTATCAACTATAGGAGCAGCTCCATTAATAGAATAATTAATATCTAAGGAATTAATAATTACTGTACCCATACTTACAATATCTCCTGAAACAGTAAATGGAGCAGTAGTTAAAGCTAAATTAGAAAGCATATCTAAATCAACGGCTGTCATATCATAAGCCAAAGGATTAAAGGGTATATAATTATAACAAACATCATCTATATAAAACTCATCACCCGCTCTTGTATATAAATCTAAAGAAGCAATTTGATTTATAGTGTTTGTAAATGATCCTTGAGATACTCCATCAATTAATACCTCCCAATTATTACTAGTTAAATTAATATCAAACTTTATTTCAAACCAAGTATCATGTGGGAAAGACGCAGTAAAAGATGTACCACTAGTATTACTCATTAGAATATCTCCATTTATATCAAAAGCAACCTCTAAAGACCAACTTACACCAGGAATATTTTCTGCTTGAAAATTAAAATAAGCACCTGCTCCTCCTCTAACATACATCATCTGCGAAAAAGAAAAATTTCCAGAAACATAAGGAGTTAATAATGAAGGTAAAGTAGCTTGTGTTATATTTGGAGTAGTATCAAACATTAAAAGAATATCTTCAGGACCAGCAACTCCATTATCTGGGAAAAATAGAGAATTATTTCCGCTAGATGATTGAGATGTACTAATAGATGCATCATCAATAAAAGGAGCTACGGTTCCGTTCATAAGTTCTCCCCAAGTATTCCAAGAACTTGAAGTTTGAGAAATAGCATTTCCATTAGAATATGAATCAAAATCTTCACAGAAAGTAACTTGTTGTGCAAATACCGTAAGAGTTAAAAATAAACTTGTAAAAAGTGTTAAAAATAATTTCATGATTTAAATTTTTTATTAAGGGTTAAAAATATATAAAAAAATTGAAAGTAAAAATTGAGATAACAGTAATTATATAATATATAAGTATTATTTTAATTAATTAATAAATAAAAAGTGTATATAATATATAAGTTGTTAGTTTGGTTTATAATTATTTTATATAAAATTAGTATTAATTATTTTTTAAAATAAACTAACAATAAATAAATAAGAATGTTGATTTTTAGATTTTATAAATCAATAATTTAGATATTTAATTAACTAAAAATATAATTTGTTAATAAGCTTGTCTAACTATAAAATTTTAATAAATAATTATAAATTTACAATCAAATAAAGTTAATAAGCATACTTATAAATAAAATATAAAAAACAATAAAAAAACTTGATTTAATTTTTTGTATAAGTCTTATTTTTTAAAATTAATAAAAGTGTTTTAGTTATTGTTTTTGACTAGCAACTTATAAACAACTTTAAAACAAAAATTATTAATAACTTAATAAAATTAACTAGAGTAAAAAAACAAATATTAATACCCTGTTAAAACAATAAAATATGAAAATAGGCTTAGCATGCGATCATGCAGGATTTGAATATAAAGAACAATTAAAAAAATATTTATCTAGTAAGGGGTATAAAATAAATGATTATGGATGTTATTCTTTAGAAAGTGTAGACTACCCAGATTTTGCACACAAACTAGCTGAAAGTATTGAAAAAAAAGAAAATAAACTAGGAATTCAATTTTGTGGAACGGGTAATGGAATTAATATGTCGGCTAATAAACACCAAGGAATAAGGGCGGCACTTTGTTGGAATATTCATATTACAGAACAAGCAAGATTACATAATAATGCAAACATACTTACTATACCGGCTAGATATTTAGAATGGGAAGAAGTAGAGAAAATAGTAGATGCTTTTCTTAATACAAGATTTGAAGGAGGAAGACATCAAAAAAGAGTAAACAAAATAAAAATATAAAATAACTATGAAAAAAATACTATCAACTTTACTAAGCCTAATATTTTGTTCCATTACTTTTGCTCAAAGTGTACCTCAAGGAATCAATTACCAAGCAGTAGCAAGAGATGCTTCTGGAGATGTACTGATAAATCAAGCTTTAACAATTCAGTTTTCTGTTATATCAGATATAACTACTTCAGCTGTAAGTTGGCAAGAAACCCACACAGTATCTACTAACGATTATGGTTTATATACAACCATTATAGGTCAAGGAATATCAACATCAGTTGGTAGTTCACTAAGCTTTGATGTAATAGATTGGGGAGCTTCTAATCATTTATTAAAAGTTGAGATAGATTATGGTAATGGTCTTGTAGATATGGGAACCACTGCATTTATGAGTGTTCCTTATAGTATGAATGCTTCTAATGTAGACCCAACAGATGAATTACAAAGTTTATCTATTTCAGGAGACACTTTATTTATAAGTAGTGGTAATTCAATCGTTATTCCTGGATTAAGTTTAATAAATTCTTTAATTATTCAGGGTTGTACAGATTTATCAGCTTCTAACTATAATGCTTCGGCTAATACAGATGATGGTTCTTGTATTCCTTGTATTTATGGATGTATGGATTCTACAGCCTTAAATTATAATTCAGTTGCAACTTGTGATGATGGAATATGTATTTTACCTATATATGGATGCATGGACTCAACAATGTGGAATTATAATCCACTAGCAAATGTAGATGATGGAAGTTGTGAACCTTTTATATATGGATGTAATGATGCATCAGCATTTAATTATAATTCTTCAACGAACACTAATGATGGTAGTTGTTGTTATATAGGAGGCTGTACAGACCCTAGTTCGATTTATTTCGATTCCTTAGCATGTTATGATGATGGAAGTTGTACTCCAAATGGAGCGGCTTGCGATGATGGAAATGATTGTACTATTAATGATGTCTGGTCTAATGGAGCATGCGTAGGAGGATCCCTTTTAATTTGTGACGATGGTGATCCAATGACAATGGATGTATGTGATGGTTCGGTGGGAGGTTGTATATTTTATGGCTGTACAGACCCACTAGCGTTTAACTTTAATCCAACAGCAACTTCGGATAATGGTTCTTGTATTGCAGCTGTAAATGGCTGTACAGATTCTACAGCCTTCAACTATAATCCATTAGCAAATACGGATGATGGTTCTTGTATTGCAGTTGCACTTGGTTGTACAGATTCTACAGCAACAAACTATAATTCTTCAGCAAATACAGATGATGGTTCTTGTATTGCAGTTGTAAATGGTTGTACCGATTCTACAGCAACAAACTATGACCCATTAGCAAATACAGATGATGGTTCTTGTATTGCTTGTATAAATGGCTGTATGAATTCTACTGCAACTAACTATGACTCTACAGCTACTTGTGATGATGGTTCTTGTGTCGTGGAAGGCTGTACAACTTCTTGGGCTACAAATTACAACTCATCAGCAAATGTAGATGATGGTAGTTGTATATTTCCAAACGGCACACCTTGCTCTGATGGAGATGATTGTACTTATAATGATACGTGGATTAATGGAGCATGTCAAGGATTTGCTTACTCTTGTGACGATGGTGATCCTTGCACAATTGATGTGTGTGATGGTGTGGGAGGTTGTGTATATATAAGTACATGCTCCTTACAAATTGGTCAAACTTATCAAGGAGGAATTATCTTTTACTTAGATGGAAATGGAGGAGGTTTAATCTGTGATATACAAGACCTTGCAGACGCTGAATGGGGTTGTGTTGGAACTGATATTTCAGGAGCAGATGGAGATAGTATTGGAACAGGAAGTCAAAATACGATTGATATATTAGCTGGATGTACAACAACAGGCATAGCTGCAGATATTTGTGCAAATCTAACTCTTAATGGATACAGTGATTGGTTCCTACCTTCAAAAGATGAATTAAATCAAATGTATTTAAACATTGGTCAAGGAAATGCTTTAGGCTTAGGCAATATTGGCGGTTTTTCTAGTAACAACTATTGGAGTTCTTCTGAGTACAATGCCACCAAATCAAAGAGACAGGATTTCTTCAATGGTTACCAGGGCGACAGCTATAAGAGCGACACACTCCATGTGCGTGCTGTTAGGGCTTTTGGAACTTTAGTAAGTGGTTGTACAGATTCTACAGCAACAAACTATAACCCATTAGCAAATACAGATGATGGTTCTTGTATTACAGTTGTATATGGATGTATGGATTCAACTATGTTTAACTACAGTGCATCAGCAAATACGGATGATGGTTCTTGTATTGCAGTTGTATATGGATGTACAGATTCTACA
>JABGVU010000090.1 GCA_018645865.1 Flavobacteriales bacterium | reverse complement strand
TTTTATTAAACATGGATGGATCTCGTATTATTCTCGACAGAAAAGATAATTATTCACACTTTGTACTTCAAACTATCTGTGTTTATTCATATAATGAGATTGATACAGGGAGTTGCTAACGCAATTAAATCACAATTCTTTTAATTCCTTTACACTCCCAACAGTACCTTTAAGTGCCTGTTAGTTGGCTAAGCATCGACAAATATTTAAACGGTCCTTATGTATCAACAGAAAGCATATGAAAAAAAACTCGATTAAAACTCGACCGCAATATCTCGATCATAAGTCTCGACTATTAGCGCAACCTGTAACCCTGGAGCAAGAATGAAATACTCACAAAACCTACAACTGAAAGATAGTGTAATTGATAAACTACAAACTAACTTTATTGATGAAAATAATAGAACCCATGAAAAAGTAAAATATTATTTTGAGGACTGTAAAGGCAGGAGCTGTCAAGGACTGGGAATGTTTGTTTTGCGTAAGACTAAACGTAAAGTGATGGTCCTTGATTATTGGTTGAATGATGGTGTTGAAAGAACTCTATCGAATGGCAAGAAGATATTTGGCCATAGTAAGAGATATGTTTTAGGTGATTATGATAGGACTAAATTTAATGTTAAAGCTATTGAGAAAAAGTTAGCGGATCTTAGGACTGAGTATGGTAGCAAGAATGATCTGACATGGAGTGTTGATATTGTTTCAGGGGAAAAACTTAAAAAAAGAAAATTATATGATACGCAACTTGGTGAAATTCAAAGAGCTACATTTAATGATGCAATAAAAGATTTCTTTCAATCTAACTGTCCACAAATAGATAAACCTTCTGAGACATTGCATAAGACAACTATAAGAGAAAATGCAAGATATATGATGGGCTACCATGACAGGTTAAAAGCATTAAAGTTTGTTACCAACAAAGATAACCAGGGAGAAATAGAATTCCAGGAAAACTATAAAATCAATGGTGAAGTACAAGAAGGAATTACAAGTTGGAATATGTTTTGGAGCAAGTTTCCACCAAAAGAATATTCTAATATTGGTCCAGGAAAATCTGTGTTTGATACTCCGTTTGGCCAGAAGGTGTTAGCAGATATTACTGAGCATGATGTCAGACACTATCTGAATGCTTTAACTGCATCACCCGGTACTAAAAAACAGATTAAAGAGAGTTTTAGTTATGTATGGAACCATGCAAAAGAAAAAACTATGTTAGGAAAAAACTCACCAAACAATCCAGTAAGAAATATTAAAATAGAAAAACCAACTGCCAGTGCTGCATCAAAATATAATACAAAAGAATTTACTGATGAAGAGTTATCTAAAATTCTCGAGGCATGCGACCTGTTTAAATATAAATACCCTTTTCAAGTATTTGTAATAAAATTGATGATATTTACTGGTAGAAGAAGAGAAACACTGCTGCTGTTACAGTGGAGTTACATTAAATGGAATACAGAAGTTTTAGATAATGACGGTAAAAAGATAACTGTATATGGAACAATAGAGATCCCTGCGTATGTAAATAAAACTAAGGTAGAAGATAAATTTTGGATAACATCAAATATCCGTGATGCCTTAGTAGAGCTGCATAAACAAAGAGAGTTTCATTCATGGTCCATGTTCATTCCATGGTGTTTCCCTAGCCCTAGAGTGAAGGATAAAAGGTTCTTGCGTAAAGGCAATGAGAACAGCACAGATGCTGCTAGATTAAAAGATGTAATGAAACTGTGGAAAGATATAAAAAAACACTGCGGACTTACAGATGTTGCAATGAGAATGTTCAGAAATACTCATGAGAATAAAGTTAATGAGCAGAAGAAGGCTGCATCAACATGGGATGTAATTACTGTAACTGGAAGATCTGACACTAGATCCTCAGAGAGCAGCTATCTGAATAAAAAGCTCACTGCAAAAACGGCAGATATAATGGATGATATGAATAATGAATGGGACAGAATTAAAAAGATTAGATTAATTAAATAATCTGTGTTACATACTTTACACCTGGTAGCGACAGGATTTCCTTACACTACCAGATAATTAAATCCGCGATGGAAGAGTGGG
>JABGVU010000097.1 GCA_018645865.1 Flavobacteriales bacterium | reverse complement strand
TAACAAGAGCTCCTGATTTAAGACAGGCACAAAATACTTCTAATATTGAAGATATTAGAATTTGGATTGATAAAGATGGATCAAACCCAACTGATGATCTCAAAATAATTTTAGATGAACTTTCTTTAAAGGGGAAGAAAATTGGAATTGAATATGAAGCATATGGAATGACTGGACGCAATGCATTACGATTAAATGTGTCTTTAAAAGATTATTGTGAAATAAAGGATCAATCAGAGTTAATTACAAAATTAAGAGTAATTAAATCTCATGAAGAAATTGTATATGTAAAAAAAGCAGCAGAGTTAGCAGACAAAGCATTAAATGAAGCTTGGAAACATACTAAAGCTGGCGCATCTGAAGCTAAAATTTTAGCTGAAATGCAAAAAGCAGTTTTAGAAGGTGGAGGAGATTACCCAGCTAATGAATATATTATTGGATCAGGACATAACGCACTTTTATGTAGATACCAAGCTGAGAAAAGAAATCTATCAAATCAAGATCAGCTAAGTATTGAGTGGGCAGGTACTTACAAGCATTATCACTCAGCAATGTTTAGGACTATCCCTATTGGTAAACCTGATCCAAAACATATTAAGATGCACGAAGCATGTGTTGAAGCTTTAAAAAATTGTGAGGAAAAACTGAAACCTGGAAATAATGTTGGAGAAGTTTTTGATGTACACGCAAAAACATTTGATGATCTTGGTTATAAAGAAGCAAGAATGAATGCATGTGGTTATTCATTAGGTTCAACTTTTTCACCTAATTGGATGGACTGGCCAATGCTATACACTGGGAATCCTTATACTATTCAATCTGGAAATGTTTTCTTTATGCATATGATACTAATGGACTCTGAAAACCAATTAGCAATGAATTTAGGTGAAACTTACTTGGTAACAGATAAAAATAATGAAAGACTAGGTAAACAAAAACTAGATTTGGTAGTTCTTTAATTGAAGCTATATTTTTTTTCTAAAAATTTAATCACATTGTGAATAATAAATGTCATAAACAAATATATGCTTCCAGCAACGATGAAAACTTCCACTGGTTTAAATGTTGTTGAAATAATATATTTTGCAACACCAGTTAAATCCATGATAGTTACTGTGCTTGCTAAAGACGTACCTTTCATCATTAAGATGATTTCGTTACCATACGCTGGTAGAGACTGTCTAATGGCAATTGGTATTTGAATTTTATAAAAGATTATTTTACTTGAAATTCCTAAACTTCTGCCTGCCTCAATTATACCTGGTTTAATTGTTTGAAAAGCAGATCTCAAAATTTCTGAAGTGTAAGCTCCTGTATTTAAAGCAAAAGCAATAATTGCACACCAGTATGGTTCTTTTAAAATTACCCACAAAAAGGTTGATCTTAAATATTCAATTTGACCTAACCCAAAATAAATAATGAATATCTGAACCAATAAAGGTGTTCCTCTAAACACATATGAATATCCATACGCAAGTTGATTAATAAAAACATTCTTGTTCATTCTTAAGATTGCAAAAAATAAACCAAGAAACATTCCACCTATCAAAGATACAGATAATAATTTCAGTGTAATTAAAGTAGCACTAAGTAGTTTAGGTAAACTAGTGATCATTAAATCAAAATCCACTAATACCCCCTACTATATTTGGCTTCTAATCTATTGATTAGTTTCATGCTCAAATATGTTAACAATAAATATAAGACTGCAGCAAATGAGTAAAAGAATAATGGATCTCTTGTAGAACCTGCTGCAATATAAGATTGCCTCATAATTTCAACCAAACCTGTCACTGAAATAAGAGATGTGTCTTTTAAAGTAATTTGCCAAACATTACTTAGATTTGGAATAGCTAGTCTTAACATTTGAGGTAATATTATTTTATAAAACTGTGTAAATTTACCTACACCCAAAACTTTAGCAGCCTCAAACTGACCTTTATCAATTGATTGAATTGCTCCACGAAAAACTTCAGTTGAATAAGCGCCTGAAATTATTCCAATTGCCATTGAACCAGTTATAAAAG
>JABGVU010000078.1 GCA_018645865.1 Flavobacteriales bacterium | reverse complement strand
AGGCGCTCAAGGGCAAGCTTCTGATATTGAAATTACTGCTAACGAAATCAAGAAATTAAAGAATGAGTTGTATGAAATTATTGCCGGTCATTCAGGACAAGATTTTGATAAAGTTTGGAAAGATAGTGATAGAGATTACTGGATGACAGCTGAAGAGGCTAAGGCCTATGGTATGATTGATGAGGTGCTCGAAAGAAAAAAATAATGTCAGAAAACGATAAAGTATTATGTTCCTTTTGTGGTAAAGACAAGCAAGATACCAATATCTTGATTGCAGGTACTTCTGCTCATATTTGTGATTTATGTATTGAACAGGCACATGAAATTGTAAAAGAAGATGCAACTGATGAAATCTTCATTACTAATGACTTTACTCTTTTAAAACCTAAAGAAATAAAAGCACATCTGGATGACTTTGTAATCGGACAAGATGATGCAAAAAAGGTAATGTCAGTTGCCGTTTACAATCATTACAAAAGAATTTTACAACCTGATACTAGTGAAGAAGATATTGAAATTGAAAAATCAAATATCATTATGGTGGGGCGTACAGGTACAGGAAAAACCTTAATTGCTCGGTCTATTGCCAAATTATTGAAAGTTCCATTTTGTATTGCCGATGCGACTGTACTTACTGAAGCTGGTTATGTTGGTGAGGATGTAGAAAGTATTTTAACAAGATTATTGCAAGCTGCTGATTATGATGTTGAAAAGGCAAAAAGAGGAATTGTTTTTATTGATGAAATTGATAAAGTTGCGCGTAAAAGTGATAATCCATCTATCACCCGTGATGTAAGTGGGGAAGGGGTGCAACAAGCTATGTTAAAACTATTGGAAGGTACAATAGTAAATGTTCCACCACAAGGAGGCCGTAAGCATCCTGACCAAAAATTAATTGCCTTAGACACTAAAGATATTCTATTTATTAGTGGAGGTGCTTTTGATGGTATAGAGCAACATATTTCAAGTAGAATGAACACGCGTTCTATCGGATTTAAGTCAGTAACTGAAGGGAAAATTAATAAAGAAAATTTACTACAATATATAGCTCCTCAGGATTTAAAATCATTTGGATTAATTCCTGAATTGATTGGTAGAATGCCTGCAGTTACACATCTTAATTCTTTGGATAGAGCAGCTTTGAAACTAATTTTAACTGAACCTAAAAACGCATTAACCAAACAATATCAAAAGTTATTTGATATGGATGGAATTAGTTTAGTTTTTGATAAAAAAGCAATTGATATTATTGTGGACAAAGCAATGGAATTTAAACTAGGAGCTAGAGGATTGCGTTCAATTTGTGAAACAATTATGTTAGACGCTATGTTTGAATTTCCTTCTGATGAAAGTAAGAAAGAACTAAAAATTACAACTACTTATGTTAGGAAACAACTTACGAAACATTCATTCACGAAACTAAAAGTAGCTTAGTTTAGCACTATTGGATAGTTAGTCCCGTTAATTGTAATATCAAAATCACAATCACATAATGAATCACCATAATTTATAATTCTGTCAGCATAGCCATTAGGTGATATTTTTGCAGTACCACTTTTTATAACGCAAGAAGGCAAACAACCTAAATCAATATTTAAAGTATCTGTAATTTCCATACTAAACCTATTGTCATTTAATCCTATTCCGTTTGCTGAACCTATAATTTTGTATCTATCATCAGTTATATTTCCATAAGTAGTTATACCGCTTACCCACTCTTTTGTTCTGTTTGAAGACCAGTTTATTATTCCATTATTAGTGACAATACTAGCATTGTTTACTGCAATAGTAAACCACATATTACCATCCATATTTCTTCCCTGATTCGTTACAATTCTTTCTCCTTGAACTAAATTATTATTTACGTAGTAATTATCAAAAGTAGTGGTAATCACCGCTAATGAATCACGGTATTTGCCAGTATAAGTAATAACCATCTTTCCTCTTCTAAGTTTTCCATTCTGTAAGCAATTAGTTGTTCCGAAATTGATAATAAGCGTATCTATATCTAATGGATTATTGTTTATTAAATTATATGAAGCACATGATTTATTAACTCCATTTACTAAAAACCCTTCTTCCACAATTCTGCCGATATCACTGAAAGTTTGCTCGGCAAACAGGTGATCCTGTGTTGCTTGTGTACTTGTTAAATCAGGATTATTAATTACATCTTCATCTTTACAAGCGTGAAGTAAAATTGCAATTGAGCAAAGGGTTAAAAAAGACTTTTTCATCAAAATATTTTTTGGTAAATTTAGTTAATTTTCTCAAAAGTAAAAAAGCTATAATCATGGGCATGTTTTTCATCTGATCTGCAATCTATTCTTTCTACTTCTGTCCATTCATTTTCTAGTTTAGGAAAAAATGTATCACCTTCATAAACGTGATGTATTCTGGTAAGATAAATTTTATCTACTAAGTTTGCTTCAAGCGCTAGTTTGTAAATCTGCCCACCTCCAATAATGAAAGGCTCTATATCTCCATTTTGCTTTGCAATTTGAAGGGCAGCTTCTATTGAATTAACTACCAGACATCCTTCTGCTTTATAATCATCTTGTCTTGTGATTATTACATTTGTTCTGTTTGGTAATGGGCTGTATTTATGCGGAATAGATTCAAAGTTCTTGCGACCCATTATTACATGATGACCTAAAGTAGTTTCTTTGAAAAAACGCATATCTTTTGGTAAATGCCAGATTAGGTCATTATCTTTTCCAATCACTCCATTTTCAGCCACCGCAACGATCAAGGAAACTCCCATTATTTCTTAATTACTTTATATTTAACACCCCTTTTTTCTAAGTAATTTTTTACAAACTCAAAGTGCCTACCTAAGTATTCTGGTGGTGAAATTCCTACTCTTTCATATTCTCCATTTACCACTAGGTTAGCAACTGCAGTACATGTAAATCCAGTTGTACGTGCCATAGAGATAGTATCATTATCAAATCGATCTAACAAGTTGTATTGGTAACTTACTTCTTTTCCATTTTTTTTTCCTTTAATGATGATGCGCATAACAGTAAAATCTTTATCGCCTTTTTTCATTTCCCATTTCGGAAATAATAATTTGGCTGTCATATCTACTGGGCGTATCATAGTTCCATTTACTTCTACCTCTTCATAAGAGAAAAACCCACTAGCACGCAATACTTTTAAATACTCTACACAACCAGGATAGCGCAAAGTTTTTTCAATCATATTTGGCACATGTGCCATAGTCTTTAACAAACTTCTTAGACCATCAGAATTCCAACTTTCTAACGTTCCTATTTCATCAAATTCAATAAGCTCTGTATCGGAAAAAGCCTCTTTAGTAATCATGTGGCTGTTTTGCACATAGCGAGCTGGGCGGATGTATTCTTCAATCACATCAATAGGAGAAAAAACCGCTTGGTACTCGTAAGGCCATTCCCTTTTTTCAGGCAAGCCACCTACCAAACATTCATAATCGGTAATTTTCATTTTTGAATCATGATGTCCAAAAATAATATTTCCCATTCCTGGAGCCACTCCACAATCCATTACAGCTACCACTCCTTTTTCTTTTGCTAATTCATCTAACCCAAAAGGATCTTCTGGATAAAAAGAAATATCTACAATATTTTTTCCAGCTTCAATTACATTCTTCATCATTTTATATCCCATAAAACCAGGGACGGCACCTACTACCAGATCAAAATCTTTTATCAGCTTTTGTAAAGTTGCTGTGTTGACAACATCAGCACAAATAGTGTTGATGCCTTTTAGCTTAGCTAAGTTTCTTTGTGAAATATCTACAGAGGTGACATTGTGTTGTTTGGCTAAATCTTTAGCCATTACACCACCTACTAATCCTGCTCCTAAGACTATTATATTTGCCATTATATCGCTACTTTTCCTTTAATATGTGGATGAAATTCATAATCAACTAACTCAAAATCATCAATAATGAAATCAAAAATATTTTTCACTTCTGTATTAATTTTCATTTTTGGTAATGCTTTTGTATCTCTACTTAATTGTAATTCTGTTTGCTCAAAATGATTGGTATAAATATGGGCATCACCTAAAGTGTGTATAAAATCACCTACTTCCAAATTACAGACTTGTGCCATCATCATAGTAAGTAAGGCGTATGATGCAATATTGAATGGTACACCTAGAAAGATATCGGCACTTCTTTGATATAGCTGACAAGAAAGCTTACCGTCTGCTACATAAAATTGGAAGAAAGCATGGCAAGGAGGTAAAGCCATTTGCTCAATTTCTCCTACATTCCAAGCACTCACAATAATTCTTCTGCTATCTGGATTTTTTTTAAGTGTCTCTACTACTTGTGTAATTTGGTCAATATGTTTGCCGTCAGGTGAAGGCCAGCTTCTCCATTGATAGCCGTATACATGACCCAAATCTCCATTTTCATCTGCCCATTCATCCCAAATACGCACTTCATTTTCTTTAAGATATTTTATATTGGTATCCCCCTTTAAAAACCAAAGTAATTCGTGAATGATAGATTTTAAGTGTAATTTTTTAGTTGTAATACAAGGAAACCCTTCTGATAAATCAAAACGCATTTGGTGGCCAAAAACACTTTTAGTTCCCGTTCCTGTCCGGTCAGCTTTTAGCGTTCCTTCTTTCATCACGCGTGTCATTAAATCTAAATATTGTTGCATTTATTCTATAACTATTCTTTTCTCCACCGTTCCATCATCATAGATTTCAATGAAAGGAATATTGGGTTGAGGTTTAGTTTCTCTTCCTAAAATATCAACTGTCTTTTTTATTTTTCTGTTTGAAGATGATATAGGGATATTAAATTCTGATGTTATATTGCCATTATCATCAATTTTAATTAGCATTATTGAAGCACTAAAAGAATTTTGATAGCCAATACCTGTAATTATATAACCCCCATCTAAAGTTTTTTTTGCAGATATTCCAATTCCGTATGGGTTGCCAAAAGTTCTTGTCCATAAAGTGTCACCAAAATTATTTGTTCTTAGAACCCATATTTTTTCTTTTCCATTATTAAGTTCTTTTACTCCACAAACTATAAATCCTCCATTATGTGCTTCCTCAATACTCTCTGCTTCTGCACGACAATTAGACTCATAAGTTTTTACCCAAATAATATTTCCTTGAGGATCAGTTTCTGCAAGCAATATTTTTTTGCAATATGTATAATTAACGAACCAATCTTTAGTCTTTCCTGCGAAAACAAAATTCCCATTTGATTTCTCTAGCAAAGAATTAATTTCTGATTCATCTCCCAAGTAATAAAATTTAGTCCAAAGAGTATCTCCAAAATTATTGATTTTGGATAAAAGTGCATTTTTATAACTAGACAAACTTGTATTCAAAATATATCTAAAACCAGCAACAATATAATTACCATCATTTGTTTGATGAACATCTTTCCCTGTTCCTTCAACATCAAAATTACCGTCGTGAGGATAAGGTTGACAAGTCCATAATGTATCTCCAGTTGAATTTATACGTACAACTCTTAAATGCTCATCAGCTTTTAGATTTCCTCCAGCAGTACCCGTATAAACATACCCACTATCAATTGTTTGATCTATTGTATTAGGCTCTACATATATAGAGCTATCGCTCCATTGTAATGATCCTAAATTATCTAATTTGAAAAGACCAAAAAACCCAAAAAGCATATAGCCTCCATCATAAGTTTGAATTCCTGAATTTGTTCCTTCATAATTTTGATTCGTCCAAATTGTATCTCCTAAAGCATTAGTTTTAATTATACCGTAATAATTAAAGACTGCATATCCAGAATCAACAGTAGAAACAACATTGCAAACATTAGGAAAATCAAGAGGTGTGTCATAAAAATTTTTAATCCATCCCTGCCCAAACCCAATCATAGGCAAGCAAAGTAATATAAGTAGTAGTTTTTTCATAATTATAAAATCATCCCTACAATTACGGCAGTAAATAATGAAGCCAATGTTCCTGCTATCAATGCCAATATTCCTAATTTAGATAAGTCCTTAATTCGTTTGGGTGCCAAAGCGCCTATCCCTCCAATCTGTATTCCAATAGAGGCAAAATTTGCAAAACCACATAAAATATAAGTGGCTATAATTATTGATTTATCTTCAAAGAATTTACCATTTGCTTTTAAATCTCCTAAGGAAACATAAGCTACAAATTCATTCAGTATTGTTTTTTCTCCTAGCAGTTGTCCGACTAAAATCATATCTTCCCTACAAACACCCATCAGCCAAGTAAGTGGCGCTAAGGTATAGCCTAAAATAAACTGTAAAGTTAAGCCATCATATTCTCCGTTAGTAATTGAAGCTACCCAGGTATTAATTCCTGTAAAATCACCAATAAAATCTTTTAGGAAATAGTTTGTCATAGCAATAAAAGCAATAAATACTAGCAGCATGGCTCCTACATTTACTGCTAGTTTTAAACCTTGAGTTGTCCCTAGACTTATTGCTTCTAAAGCGTTTGTTCCTATCTGTTCTTTAGAAATGCTCATGTCTTCATTTACCTTTTCAGTTTCAGGTAACAATATTTTGGCAGCTACAACAGCAGCTGGCGCTGACATTACAGAGGCAGCTAATAAATGTTTGGCAAAAAATAATTGTTGAACAGGGTCTGAACCTCCTAAAAAACCTATGTAAGCAGCCAATACTCCACCAGCAATAGTTGCCATCCCACCAGCCATAAGGCATAGTAATTCTGACATGGTCATTTTGTCAATATAAGGCTTTATAAGTAAAGGTGATTCCGTTTGTCCTAAGAAGATATTTCCTGCAGCAGCTAAACTTTCTGAACCAGATAGGTTCAATGTTTTTTTCATGAGAAGAGCAAAACCATAAACTACTTTTTGAAGTATTCCATAATAAAAGAATAGGGAAGTAAGAGCTGAGAAGAATAAGATAGTTGGTAATACTTGAAAAGCAAAAATAAATCCGAATGAATCAATATTTCCAACTAAATCACCAAACAAAAAAAGTGAGCCCTCCCTAGTGAATCCTAAAATAACTACAAAAATTGAGCTTACCCATTCAAATCCATTTAGTATAAATGGAACTTTCAATATTAGTACTGCAAATACAATTTGTATAGCAAGTCCTTTTACTACTAGCTTCCAATTTATTCCTTTTCGGTTCCGCGAAAAAGAAAAGGCAATAAGTAATAGTGAAAAGACACCTAAAATTCCTCTTAAAAGAGATTCAAAAGAAAATCCTGTAGTTTGAATTATTTCATTCATCTAGTTTTGGTTTCTTTTTTTTATTTCATCTCTTAATTCTGAAGCCTTTTCATAATCTTCTTCCTGAATTGCAGCAGCTAATAGTTTTTTTAATTTTTCTAATCCAAAGGTTGTTATGTTGTCGTCTTCCATGGTCTTATCCTTTTCTCCATCCAGTAAAAATTCTTCATCTCTTTCTCTGGCACTACTAATAATAATACCTGCTCGAGCTAGAATATCCTCATAAGTAAAAATTGGACAACCATATCGTATAGCGATAGCTATAGCATCAGAAGTTCTGGCGTCAATTTTTACTTCTTCTCCGCTAATTGTATGCTTGCAATGAAAAGAAGCATGAAAAATACCTTCAATTAAAGTATGAATAATAATTTTTTGAACTATGATGTCAAAACTGTCTCCAAACGTCTTTAATAAATCATGAGTCAAAGGCCTGTCTAGTTCTTCTGTTCCTTCTAGCGCAATAGCAATTGACCGTGCTTCACACCAACCAATTACTATAGGAAGTTGTCTTTTTCCATTTGTTTCGTTCAATAGCAATACATAAGCATTATTCTGAGAATCACTTTGCCTAATTGCTGATATATCTAATTGAACAAGCTCCATATTTTAACCTTTAAGTTGTTTAATTTCTTCAATAAGTTTTGGTACTACTTCAAATGCATCACCAACTATTCCGTAATCAGCTGCCTTAAAGAAAGGTGCTTCAGGGTCAGTATTAATAGCAACCATTACTTTGGATGAATTAACTCCTGCCAAATGCTGTATAGCTCCTGAAATTCCAATCGCAAAATAAAGGTCGGCCGCTACTACTTTGCCAGTTTGACCAACATGTTCAGCATGTGGCCTCCAACCAATATCAGCTACTGGTTTCGAACAAGCAGTTGCAGCTCCTAAAAGCTCAGCTAATTCCTCAATCATTCCCCAATTTTCAGGTCCTTTTAGTCCTCTACCTGCTGAAACAACAATTTCAGCTTCCGAAATAGATATTTTACCACTTGCTGTTTCTTTGCCTTCAATAGTAATTGCTCCCTTTTCATTTGTCGCAACTTCTTCAATAGTACAATTCCCTCCTGTTTCAATTAGCTTAAACGAGTTAGGTGCAATAGCTAAAATGGCAGTTGCTGTATTTACAGTTGCCAATTCAATTGCTTTTGACGAAAATGCTTTTCTTTTTACTTGTAATGGGTTTGTACTTTCTGATAAACCAATTACATTACTTACTATTCCTACTTTTAGTTTTGCAGATAGCCTTGGAGCAATCATTTTTGCAGTATTAGTATTTGAAAATATTAATATATTGGCATCATCTGTTATTTTTGCAATTGCATTTGTTGCTGCCTGGCCATCTCCTTTCTCAATAGCACTACAAGAAACTACTTTGCTAACGCCATAGTTCCCTAATTTATCTAATTCATCACTACTTACTTCACCTAACGAAATTGCAATAACTTCTGTTCCTAATATTTTAGCGGTTTCACTTGCATAGGAAGCTGCTTCAAAAGTACTTTTTCTAAAACTCCCATCCCAACTCTCTGTATATACTAATACTGACATCTTTTGAATTCTTTTTAATTAAATAACTTTTGCTTCATTGTGTAATAGATTTACTAATTCAGCTACATTATTGGAATCTACTAGTTTACAAGCTTCTTTTTCAGCTGGTTTTTCAAAGCTAATTGAAGTAGTAAAATCTTCTGATATTGATGCTTCAATAACCTGTAAAGGTTTTGATCTTGCTTGCATAATACCTCTCATATTAGGGATTCTTAATTCTGATTCTTCAACTAATCCTTTTTGCCCTCCAATCACTAAAGGTAGGCTGGCCGATAAGTATTCTTTTCCACCATCAATCTCTCTGCTTACTTTAGCATTATTTTCTGCAATTTCTAATCCATTACAGGCATTTACAAAAGGAAGATCAAGCATCTCGGCAATCATTCCTGGGACAGCACCTCCATTATAATCCAATGATTCTTTTCCTGCTATAATTAAATCAGCAGGATTCTCTTTAAGGTAAGTTGCTATTTCTAATGCTGTAGTGTAGCTGTCAGAAGCTGTTTTATTAATCCTTACAGCGCTATCAGCTCCTATAGCTAATGTTTTTCTTATCACAGGTTCAGTAGTAGCATCTCCTACTGTGATAACTTTTACCGTTCCTCCATTAGCTTCTTTCAATACCATTGCTTTAGTTAATCCAAATTCATCATTAGGATTAATTACAAATTGAATTCCACACGAGTCAAATTTGGTATTATTGTCAGTAAAATTAATTTTTGATGTAGTATCAGGGACACTACTTATACATACTACAATATTCATCTTTTATTTTGATTTGATTAAATAAGATTGCAAACTTAATAAAATGCTGTAAAATGAACTTGAGTTTTAAGGCTAAAAATCAGATATATGCATTAAATAGCTCTGATGTTATGCGGTTTGTATAAAAATACTATTTTTGCAAACCATTTTAAAATAATTAAACTAAAATAAAAAATATGGAATCAATGATGATTTATATGCCAATAATCATGGCTCTTGTAGGTTTGTCCTATATGATGGTGAAAAAATCTTGGGTAATGAAACAAGATGCAGGGAATGGGAAAATGAAAGAAATTTCTGATCATATATATGAAGGTGCTTTAGCCTTTTTAAATGCTGAGTACCGATTATTAACAATCTTTGTTGTTTGTGTAAGTGCACTATTATTTATTGTTTCTACAATTGTACCATCTACACATTGGCTTATTGTAATCGCATTTATTTTAGGTGCATTTTTCTCAGCATTAGCTGGAAATATGGGGATGAAAATTGCTACTAAAACAAATGTAAGAACAACACAAGCTGCACGTACAAGTTTACCAAATGCATTAAAAGTATCTTTTGGTGGTGGTACTGTAATGGGCTTAGGTGTTGCTGGGTTAGCCGTATTAGGATTAACAGTATTTTTTATTGCTTTCTATAACTATTTTATGGGAGGTGTTTGGACTAACAATCATGATATGACTATTGTATTAGAAACATTAGCTGGTTTCTCATTAGGAGCAGAATCTATTGCTTTATTCGCAAGAGTAGGTGGTGGTATTTACACTAAAGCTGCTGATGTTGGTGCTGATTTAGTAGGTAAGGTTGAGGCTGGGATTCCTGAGGATGACCCGAGAAACCCTGCTACAATTGCAGATAATGTTGGTGATAATGTTGGTGATGTTGCTGGTATGGGGGCTGATTTATTTGGTTCATATGTTGCAACGGTTTTAGCAGCAATGGTATTAGGGAACTATATTATTGAAGTAAATGACATTAATATATTTAAAGGTTTCGGTTCTATTGGACCTATTTTATTACCAATGTCAATTGCTGGCGCTGGAATTGTGATTTCTTTATTAGGGACTATGTTGGTTAGTATTACAGATAATGATGCAAAAGAATCAGAAGTAATGGGGGCTTTAAACAAAGGAAATTGGTTTTCCATTGCTTTAGTTGCAGTTTCTTGTTATGGATTAGTTTCATGGATGTTACCTGAAACAATGAGAATGAATTTCTTTGAAACGGGAGGAAATGTATTGAAAGATATTACTGCTATGCGCGTATTTTACGCTACAATTATTGGTTTAATTGTTGGTGGAGTTATCTCTTCTGTAACAGAATATTATACTGGTTTAGGTAAAAAGCCAATCCTAAATATTGTGGAAAAATCAGCTACTGGAGCAGGAACAAATATTATTGCTGGACTTGCAACAGGTATGATTTCTACTTTCCCAACAGTTATTTTATTTGCAATGGCAATCTGGTCTTCATATGCATTTGCAGGTTTTTATGGTGTTGCTATGGCTGCATCAGCAATGATGGCAACCACAGCAATGCAGTTAGCTATTGATGCTTTTGGTCCTATTGCTGATAATGCTGGTGGTATTGCTGAAATGAGTGAGCAAGATCCAATTGTTAGAGAAAGAACAGATATTTTAGATTCAGTTGGCAATACTACAGCTGCAACTGGTAAAGGTTTTGCTATTGCTTCTGCAGCACTTACTTCATTGGCTTTATTTGCTGCCTACGTTACATTTACAGGTATTGACGGAATTAATATTTTTAAAGCACCAGTTTTAGCAATGTTATTTGTTGGAGGAATGGTCCCTGTTGTATTTTCTGCATTAGCAATGAATGCAGTAGGTAAAGCTGCAATGGAAATGGTTTATGAGGTAAGAAGACAATTTAAAGAAATTCCTGGAATTATGGAGGGTACTGGTAAACCAGAATATGATAAATGTGTTGAGATTTCTACTAAAGCATCTTTAAAAGAAATGATGCTTCCTGGAATTCTAACAATTGGTTTCCCATTGGTAATTACTTTTCTTCCTATGTTATTTGGAATGGATAAATTAATGATTGCTGAAATGTTGGGTGGTTATATGGCTGGAGTTACGGTAAGTGGTGTCCTTTGGGCAATTTTCCAAAACAATGCTGGTGGAGCTTGGGATAACGCTAAAAAATCATTTGAAGCTGGAGTGATGATTAATGGAGAAATGACACATAAAGGATCTGCTGCTCATGAAGCTGCAATTACTGGAGATACTGTTGGAGATCCTTTTAAAGATACTTCAGGTCCTTCTATGAATATTTTAATTAAATTAACTTGCCTTATTGGTTTAGTAATTGCTCCAATTTTAGGAGAAGGAAATGATGCTTCAAATATACATGCTGAAGAAGTTCTGGAGGCTATTGACATGACAATTGATGCTACTGAAGTAGAAAAAATAAGTGACACTGTAAATCTTGACGCTACTACTAAATAAAAAAATCTTCAGCTATCAGTGGTTGGTAAGAATAACTAAAATTTAAAATTATGAATACTATATTAAAATTATTATATGCAGTTACAATTACTGTATTATTAGTAAGTTGCGGAGGGAACTCTGAGGAAAAGATAGAAGAAAAAATAATTGATTTTTCCTCCATGAAAGCTGAAATTCAAACGATACTTACTGATTTTGAAATTGAGGGTGATGGCATTTTTCACAACGCAACTTTTGACAATAAGGCTGTAACACTTTTGGGACCTATTGAAGATAGTGATACCGTTATAAATGAACTTGTGTTAAATATTCAAGAAAATCCTACTTCTATTAAAGGAAATGGAGAAGCCCCAACTTTAAATGCAAGTGGAAATGATTACAAATTATCTACTTCAGCAGACTTAGTGGTAGGTGAAAATTCATATAATGCTACTGTTTATTATAACTCTGATACTTATGGGGCAAATGGAATTTTAGAAGTTGATTTAAATGGAACAATTGTTTATTTACTGTTTAAGGGGAAGAAGAGAAAGAGTAAACAAATTAAAAACAGATAAATAATGAGAAAAACAACAATTCAATTTATTGAATAGTTGTTTATGATATTCTCTTTTATACTAGAATAATCCATTTATTTCAGCATCTATCTTTTCAATAATACTTCCTAAGTTTTCTTCATTTTTTGCAAAGTCTAAATTATCTACTTCAATTATTAAAACTTTACCTTTTGAGTATTCGCCAATCCATGCCTCATATCTTTCATTGAGTCGGCTTAAATAGTCTAAACGGATACTATTTTCATATTCCCTTCCTCTTTTTTGTATTTGTTCTACCAACTTAGGCACTGAGGCTCTTAAGTAGATTAACAAATCAGGGCCTTCAATGAAGCTATCCATCAGGTTAAATATTTCCATGTAATTGTCAAAATCCCTTGAACTCATGAGTCCCATAGCATGTAGGTTGGGTGCAAATATCTTAGAATCTTCATAGATGGTTCTATCTTGAATATAAGTCTTACCACTTTCTTTGATTTCAACAATTTGTCTGAAACGGCTATTTAAGAAATAAACTTGTAAGTTAAATGACCATCTTTGCATGTCCTTGTAAAAATCATTTAAGTAAGGATTATTTTCCACATCTTCATAATGTGCTTGCCACTTATAATGTTTAGATAGTTTATTTGTTAAGGTCGTTTTTCCAGAACCAATATTTCCCGCAATTGCTATGTGCATATATGAAATTTTCGTCTAAAATAAAGAAAGATACTTTACTGCATGTGTGAAATGTTACTTAGCTACTATTTTTGTTGAAAACTTCTAGAGAAATGCTAGAATTTCTTCAACAATCTTACGGTCGTTACTGAGTCTTGGTATTTTGTATTGACCGCCAAGTCTATTATTTTGTTTTAGCCACATGTAAAATTCATTGTTTTGAATGACTATTATTTCTGGCATATTGAGTATTAAATTTTGATTTCTTTTTGCTGCATAGTCAGAATTTAATGCTTGCAAAGCTGTGTCAAGGTCAGTTTTGAAATCATTTAAATCTTCTGATTCTTTACTGAACTCTATTAACCATTGATGCCCCCCTGAATTTTCATTAATATAAATAGGAGCGACAGTATAGTCTTTTATCATAGCATTGTGTTTTTCACAAACTTCAAGCAGTGCTTTGTCAGTATTCTCTATAACTAACTCTTCACCAAATGTATTTAAAAAACTTTTAGTACGACCAACAATTTTAATTCTGAAAGGAGAAAGGGTCGTAAAACAAATTACATCCCCAATCATATACCGCCAAAGCCCTCCATTGGTGCTTATTACTAAGGCGTAATCAGTTTTGAGTTGAACGTCTTTTAAATTAGTAGTTTCTATAATTCCTTTTTTATATTTCTGCATAGGAATAAACTCATAAAAAATCCCATAATCTAACATTAGCAATAAACCTTCTGATGGATTTTTATCTTGTATTCCCATAAATCCTTCTGAGGCATTGTAGCCTTCTAAGTAGTTCATTTTTTTAGATGGAATAAGGGCTTTAAATTGTTCTTTGTAAGGGTCAAAGTTTATTCCCCCATGCATATAGAGCTCTAATTTTGGCCAAACTTCACTTATATTTTTTTTACCACTTATTGCTAGTACACGCTTTAGTAGAATTAACATCCATGAAGGAACGCCTGTTAAATTTGTAATATTTTCTTTTATAGCTTGCTGAGCAATACGCTCTAATTTATCTTCCCAATTTTCCAGAAGAGAAGTTTCAATATCGGGCACTCTATGATAATTTACCCAAAAAGGAAATTCATCCAGGAGAATAGCAGATAAATCACCATCTTTATAATCTCCTTCTCCTGATTTTTTTATTGTTCCCCCTAACATTAGTCCTTTTCCGTTATACATGTCAAAAAAGGGAAAGTTATTTCCATATAATGATAGCATATCTTTCCCGCCTTTAAAATGACATTCTTTTAAGGATTCTCTAGTAATAGGAATAAATTTGCTTTGTGCGTTTGTTGTTCCTGAGGATTTGGAAAACCATTTTATTTTTCCTGGCCAAAGTACATTTTGCTCCCCATTTCTTGCTCTTTCAATGTATGCTGAAAACTCTTCATAGGTTCTAATAGGAATATTCTTTTTGAAATGAGAATATTTAGTTATTGAGTTGAAATGATGTTCCTTCCCAAATGCGGTATTCTTTCCTTTTGAAATAAGATTGTCAAAAACCTTTTTTTGAATCTTTATTGGGTTCATGGAGAAGTTCTCAATATTATGAATACGTTTTTGCATCATAAAATAAAGAATAGAATTTTTAACAGAAAACTGTATCAATTTTGGTATTTTTAAGGATTGAAAAATACAAAAATATATGTTGAGAGATACACTTAAAAGAATGGATACTGAACTGAATGATGTAGTGCATTATACGCTAGATATTCATGATGTTAATCATAAGATGAATGATTATATTGGTAAAAAGATTAAGATTGAGTGGAGTGGAGTTGTTATCTGTCAGTGTGGTAAAAAGTCTGATAAATTTTATCGTTCGGGTTATTGTTATAAATGTTTCTGGGAATCACCTTTGGCTTCTCAGAGTATTTTTAAACCAGAATTATGTACAGCTCATTTAGGAATTGAGGAAAGAGATCTGGAATGGGAAAAAGAATTTCAACTTGCACCTCACTATGTATACTTAGCCAACTCAAGTGGAATAAAGGTTGGTATAACAAGAGGTACGCAAGGAGTGACTAGATGGATGGACCAAGGGGCAAGTCAAGCAATATTTCTAGCTGAAGTGCCCAATAGAAGATTTTCAGGTGATATTGAAGTTTCTCTAAAACGCTTTGTGGCTGATGTAACCAATTGGCGTAAGATGTTAGCAGGAACTCCAGAACCAGTTGACTTAGTCAAAATGAAAGAGGAACTTTCTGTCCATGTTCCTGATGAGTTAAAGCAGTATATATTGCATAATAATACAGTAACAGAGATTAACTATCCAGTAACTCAATATCCTAAAAAAATAAAAAGTGTAAAGTTGGATCGCACACCAATTATTGAAGGTACACTTTTAGGGATTAAAGGACAATACTTATTATTAGATGGAGATAGAGTTTTTAATATCCGCTCGCATGAAGGTTTTATTTCTACTTTTAGCCAACAAGAAATCCCTCAGCAGGGCTTTTTATTTTAATTCCATAATAAAAGGAATTCTTGCCTGAATTCTGTCTCCTTTAAGTAATTCTTCAATTGACTCATTCATTTGAGTTGTGAAGCCGAACTTAGATAGAATTAGATCAGAAATACTAGCTTCTCCACCCAGTTTTAAGGAAAGCTCTTCAAACGGATTTTTCTTCTTAGGTAATGAGATAACTCTATAGTTTTCTAGTTTTGCCAAATATGCAGCAATGTCAATGGCTTTCTCAATTCCTCCATAAGTGTCAATTAAGCCAATTTCTTTAGCATCATAACCAGTCCAAACTCTTCCTTGCCCAATTTCATCTACTGCTGTTGTATTCATAGCCCTCCCTTCCCCAACTTTAGTAATAAAACCAATGTAGATATCAGATATACTTTTTTGAATTTTATTTTTCTCAAAAGTTGATAGTGGCCTATTGACGCCCATATCAGCATATTTTCCTGTATTAACCGTATCAATTGTAATGCCTATTTTTTTTTTGTAAAATTTACTTAGGTTAGGAATCATCCCAAATACACCGATTGAGCCTGTCAGTGTTGTCGGGTTAGCAACTATACTATCGGCAGCACAGGCAATATAATACCCTCCACTTGCAGCATAATCACCCATTGAAACAACTAAGGGTTTTTCGGCTTTTGCTAAAATTGTTTCTCTCCAAATCACATCTGCAGCTAAGGCGCTTCCTCCTGGAGAGTTTATTCTAAGGACAATGGCTTTTACATTTATATCTTCTCTTGCTTTTTTTATTGCTGCAGAAGTACTTATTGAACCTATACTTTTCTCATCACCTTTCCCTGAGTTAATAGAGCCGGTTGCGTATATAATAGCAATTTTATTTCTACTAATTTCTTTTTTATTACCTTTTACGTGTGTGTATTTGCTTAAAGTAATAATCGATAATTTTTCTGATCCCGATAAAGCTTTTAAAGTGTCTTCTAATTGATCTTGATACAAAAGTGCATCTACATACTTATAGTCAACACAAGATTTTGAATTTTCAAGAATTAAAGTATTAGCATGTTGCTGCACCTCTGTTAAAGTTAATTCCCTTTGATTAGCAATACTATCCATAATATTGTCAGCAAAAGAATTGAGCAATAATTGCATTTGCTTTCTATTAGCAACACTCATTTTATCTAAGATAAAGGGTTCAACGGCACCTTTGAATTTTCCATGACGTATTATCTGGACATCTATGTCTAATTTATCTAGCAACCCTTTATAAAACATAATACTTGCTGACAATCCTTTTATTTCTACTACCCCTTCAGGGTTCAAATAAACTTTGTTGGCCACTGATGATAAATAATAGGCTGCTTGGTTGTATACTTCCGAATAAGCAATAATAGGCTTACCTGTTTGTTTAAATTCAAGAAGTTTATTTCTAATTTCTTCTATTTGAGATAAGCCTGCACTTACATAAGGGGTATTAATATAAATAGCTTTAATATTCTCATCTGTTTTTGCCTTTTCAATGTTATCTAGTACTTGCTTTAGTTCAATAGTTTTAGATAGGTCACCAGAAAAGTTTATTCCTTCAAGAGGATTGTCTGAAGTGCGCTCAACTACTGAAAGTTCAGAAAGGTTTATTTTTAGTATGCTATTTTCTTTTACTTTGACTTCTTTATCATTATTGAGTGAAGACATACTTACACTTACAATACCAATAAAAAGCAAAACAATTACAAACACAGCCAATACCATTCCGACAATGGTAGATAATACATTTTTAAAAAAGAATTTCATATTTATTTTTTAGAGTTGGTAAATTTAAGCTATTTCAAAGAATTTATCATAGTTTCTTTTTATATTTGAGGACTTTAATGATAGATATGAATATAGTTTTTTTACAATTAGGAAGTAATCTTGGGGATAGAGAGCTTTTATTGAAAGATGCAATCACAGCAATTGTAAATAGAGTAGGTGATGTTGTTAAATTTTCAAAAGTTTATGAAAGTGCTCCATGGAGAGTTGAAGGGCAAGAGAATTATTTGAATCAGATATTAAAAGTAAGAACAACATTATCAGCTGAGGAAATATTATCGATTGTGCTTGATATTGAAAAGAAGCTAGGAAGAGTACGGCTTGAAAAGTGGGGCGAACGACTTATTGATATTGATATTATTTTTTATAATGATTCTATTATTGAAACATCAGAATTATGCGTACCTCACAAGCATTTACATGAGCGGATGTTTGTACTTACACCATTACATAATATTGCGCCAGAAATGATTCATCCAAAATACAATAAAACAATAGAAGAATTATTGAAAATGTGTAAGGATACCGAATTAGTAAAAGAGTATGAACTATAAGTTTTTAGTTGTTGAAGGAAATATTGGGGTTGGAAAAACTTCCTTGGCAAGCATGCTTGCTAAGGAATATCAGGCTCGTTTAATTTTGGAGTGCTTTGAAGAAAACCCTTTTTTGCCAAAATTTTATCAGGACCCAGAAAAACATGCCTTTCCTTTAGAACTCTTTTTTATGGCAGAGCGTTATCATCAGCTAAAAAATCAAAAAGAACAAGATTTATTTAGGCCTATTGCTATTGCAGATTATTTTTTCGTAAAATCTAAATTGTTTGCACAAAACAATTTAAAAAAAGATGAACAGCAATTATTCAATAATTTATTTGAGATTATGCTGTCCTCCTTGCCAAAACCTGATTTGTTAATATACTTGTATTCAAATGTTGATCGTTTGCAACAGAATATTAAGAAAAGAGGTAGAGATTTTGAACAAGAAATCACTGATGAGTATTTGCAAAATATCCAAAATCGGTATTTGGATTTTTTGAGAAAACAGAATCATTTTCCAGTGCTTTTACTGGATATTTCCAAAGTTGATTTTAAAGAAAATGAAAAAGTATATTCAAGAATAAAACAGTTATTAGAAAATACCTATGAACGAGGAGTGCATCAATTCAACTTAGCTGAGCCAATTTTGTAAATCCTTTCCAATAAGCTTTTCTAACTTCAAAATATCTTCTTTGTAAAAAGTATGTGTAAGTCTCTTTTTTAATGCTGGGGCTAATGGACTTGCTTTTTTATAAGCAGAATTAAATATAAATTGAATCATAAATTCAGGAAGGTAGTTTCTGAACTGTATATTTGGAATTAAGTTGTAATACCTCAGCTTCATTATTATCCAACCAAATATTCCCTTAGGTGTTCCTGAAACATTGGCTTTCTTACTAATATCTGGTATGAATGAGTTATCTATATTTAGAAATTTAAAAACATCTTGAGTTGATTTAATAGGGTTTTTAATAAGATCTTCAAAAAGTAAAATTTTTATATTTTCTTTTTGAAATAGATTATAATATAGCTCGAGTTGCTCAGTATAATACCCTTTGCCTTTGTAATGATAAAGTGGACTCCAGTTTTCATCTTTACGCTCTGATTCTTTATTAAAAGCAGTTTCAAAATCAGTTAAAGGTTCTCTATCTGCCCTTCTTGCATGCAGAAAGTTCGAATAAGCACGAGCAACTGGTTGCCTGAGTATAGCAATAATCTTGATGTTAGGCAGGTGCTGTTGAATTAAGCTAGGACACTCTTCATTGGAAATATAAGCAGGGGATGCTTCTCCAATTGCCTTTTCATTTTTCACATCATTAAAGAGTTGGTAGTACTGCTCAAAAGTTGTTATCTTCTTTGTTTTTCTTCCATGTACTTTGAAATTATTATTTTTCTGAAAGTTATTAAAGAACATGGGTTCTTTAATAGCTGTCATAAATACATCTGGGTGTTGCTTTAAGTAGGTGTATAATGATGTAGTTGCCGCCTTCATAGCGCCAATAATGATAAAATTTGGTTTTTTTTGTTTAGTCATATTCAAAAAAATAACCCCTTCTTTTGAAAGGGGTTATTCATGTTTTATTGGATTAACCTTTCTTATTTTGTTAATGCGATAAATGCTTCATTTGCTCTTAAATTTACAAATTCTAAATCAATACTAGCTTCTGCTTTGTAGTTTGCATTTGCAGAAATAGCATTTGTTAAGTTGCTAATTACAGCATCATTTTCTCCTGATCTAGCAGCAGCAATTGCATTTAAGTAATGACAAGCAGCAGTTGCTTCATTGCAAGTTGAATTCTTGCCATTCAAAATTTGTGCCAAGACAGCGTTATGTGATTTTCCGTTTTTGAAAAATCTTGCTGCTTTTTTGTACTCACCCTGTCTTATGTTTAAAGTAGCCTGGTTGTATTCAGAAGTATTTGCTTTGTCAAACAGTACTTGAGCATTTGCTAATTCACCAATTCTTGCTGCAACTATTCCTTTATTTGTAGATATGTCAGAATTTTCTTTTGAAATAGATACAGCTTTATTAAGATAAACCATAGCAGTATTTAAGTCATCATTTGCTATGTGCATGCAAGCGATATTGTTGTATCCTCTCCAATCATTGTGTAATTCAACAACTTTATTGTAAATACCTTCCTTTACAGTTTCATCATCAGTTAAAGTTGCTGAGAATAATAATTCTTTTACATCTAGAACTTCAGGAGTTGTAGATGAAAGTCTTGCTATCTCTTCATCAGTTCTTTTTGGTTCGAATGAGCGAATTACAATAATTGCTTTTCTTAATTGTGGTAAAACATCATCTTCAAGTGCATCATAAATTTCAGCTAAATCTCTTATTTGTTGTTCTCTTAACTCTAAATCTTCAACAGAATTTACAATTTTATTAATTCTTCTTTTGTCTTTTATATCAGAAGCTTTTACTAAAGATTCAAATCCTGCCCAATCCTCTCCAATTGAAGTTTCAGTGTATAATTCAGTATTTGTTGCCCCATCTAATTTTAAAGTACGCAATAATCTTTTAGTATAACTAAGTGTACTTTTCATTCTGTTGTCCGAAACATTATCATTCATGTTTACTGACCCTTCAGGAGAGGCAAAAGATTTAATTTCAATAGAATGTGTTTTGTATCCATTTTTAGCAAATGCTGTTAATTTCTTAATGTCTCCGTCACTTTTTTCAGTTGTTCTGATGTTAGCTTGATTTACTAAAAAATAGATAGTAGCTGTTTCTTCTAAAATAGTTTCATGCTCGTAGCCATGATTGTCGTTTGCTAATTCTTCATTGTTCAACACTCTTGTTGATGTTGCAATTACACCATTTGCAATATTGATAGGTCCTAATATTTTTTCTTTATCTTTTAATTTTGCAGTAGATCTTAATTCTAAAGTAGAATTTATCATATCTGCACTATACTTAATAGCATCTTGATAGTTAAAATTACCTCCAGTAGCATTGAAAATTGTAGCTTCACCACCTGTCGCTTCTTCACCCTGTATAGTAATAGTTTTAAAAGCAGTTTCTCCATTAGCATATACTAATACTGGAGTAAAATCAACAGTTGCTTTTTTTGCGAAATATTTTTCAGCAAAAGTTGCGTCTAAGGTTAATGATACATTTCCAGCATGTGTTTGTAAAGTAGAAGGCGTTACCGTATAGCTTACTGTTTCATATTTACTTGCCATATTATTTAATCCACAACTACTCATTGCAGTAGCTAAAATTAAAATATAAAATATTTTTGAAATCCCCATTTCTTTGTTTTTGTTTAATTTATAATTATTGCAAAAGTAAAAAATTATTAAAGATATATTGTCTCATGAGTATAGGTTTTACAATTATATTGTTAGTAATTGCATTATGATAAAATTTTTACTTAGATTTGCGCTAACTTAAATCAATATCATGTTAAAAAAACTTACTCTCATTATTTCGACTGTTGTACTTTCCAGTAGCTTATTATTCGGACAGAAGGATTTAGATCAAACAACTATTGATGTATCGAATTTCTTTGAAAAAGATTGGTCTATAGGTTTTAATTATGGTATAACTAAATTTAATGGAGATATTAGTCAGTATGCTTTTGTTTGTGCTAAACAAACAGGATTGTCATATCAAGATTCAGATTTCCAAGAATCAAGATCAGCCTTTGCTTTCAGTTTAGAAAAAAAGATCAGCAATAAATTTTCATTTAATATAGAATATGTTACTGGAGAGTTTGCTGGCTTAAGGAGGCCAAATGAATATATAGGTTATGAAATTGATTATCCTTACGAGATCGCAGAAGGATCTCTAGATGGAAATAAATTTGTAACATCTTTTAATGAAATTGACATGTTGTTTAACTATTCTTTAAATTCTTGCCTCACAAATTCTATAAAAAAAGAACTGCCTGAAAATCTTTCTGTTATTGTGAAAATGGGGTTTGGTTATAATGTATTTAGAAGTTTGAGAACAAATTTATATTCTGATGAGTATGTATATAGTCATGGATATGATGAGCTTACCAAAAATGAATCAAAGAACGGTATAGCTGAATCTGTGATTATTTATGGTGCTAAAATAAAGTATGAAATCAATGATGGTGTTAGTTTATTAGTAGATTATACCGTCAGAAATAGTCTGTCAGATAAGTGGGATTCATCAATCATGGATGGAGGTCAAGGAAATGATAAGTTTTCTCTTTTCTCATGTGGGCTAGCATATACAATTCCAGAAAAAGTTAATGCTAAGGATTAATCATAGTTAATTTTGAGATTGTTGATTAAGCATTCAATTTCCTCCATAAATCCCAAATAACAATTCCAGTAGTTACGGCTATATTTAGAGAATGTTTTGTTCCGAACTGTGGTATTTCTATAACTTCATTACAAAGATCGATTGCCTGCTGCTTAACTCCATTCACTTCATTTCCCATTATAATCGCAATTGGTTTTTCAGGTAATTCAAATTCGGTTAGTAAAGTAGATTTTTCTGTTTGTTCTACTCCAATAACATAATATTCCTCTTTAATTAATTGTTGTACCGCATCAGTTGTATTTTCAACGTATTCCCAATTAACAGAGTCAGTTGATCCTAGGGAAGTTTTACGAATTTCCTTGTTAGGAGGTGTAGCTGTTATACCACATAGAATAATATTTTCAATTAAAAAAGCATCAGAAGTACGAAATACTGAGCCAATATTTAAGGCACTCCTTACATTGTCAAGTACAATGGTAATAGGTGTTTTTTTAGCTATTTTAAACTCTTCAATATTTATTCTTTGTAAATCTTTGTTTTTTAACTTTTTCATCACTTATATTTGTTGCAAAATTAAAGAATAAATTTTTGTCAGTAAAGAAGAAGAGAGAAAATAAAATCACTCCTTTAATGGGGCAGTATAATGCAATAAAAACAAAGCATCCTGAGGCTTTATTATTGTTCCGAGTTGGCGATTTTTATGAAACCTTTGGGCAAGATGCTGTCAAAACATCTAAGGTTTTAGGTATTGTACTTACAGCAAGGAATAATGGGGATTCAAAAATTGAATTAGCTGGTTTTCCACATCATTCATTAGACACCTATTTGCCTAAATTGGTGCGAGCAGGAGAAAGAGTTGCAATTTGTGATCAGTTAGAAGACCCAAAACAGGCAAAAGGAATAGTAAAAAGAGGTGTTACTGAATTGGTAACTCCAGGAGTCTCGTATAATGAGTTAACTCTAGAATCTAATAAAAATAATTTTTTAGCAGCAGTTTTTTATGGGAAGAAAAATATTGGAGTTTCTTTCTTAGACATTTCTACAGGAGAATTTTTGATAGCAGAAGGAAATAGTAATTATGTAGATAAATTATTGCAAAGTTTGAAACCTACTGAAGTAATTTATCAGAAAACAAAAAATAGGAAATTTGAAGAAGATTTTGGTTCTTCTTTCTATACTTATATGTTGGATGATTGGGCATTTACAACTGATTATACTAATGATTTACTACTCAATCAATTTGATACAATTTCCTTAAAAGGTTTTGGTGTTAGTGAGCTAACTGATGGTGTTATTGCTGCAGGTGTGGCATTACATTATTTAAATGAAACGCACCATCATCAAACAAAACATATCTTAGGTATTTCACGCATTGAAGAAGAAAAATATGTGTGGATGGATAGATTCACAATCAGGAATTTGGAATTGTTCTACTCTCCAAATCAAGGCGCAAAAACATTGATTGAAGTGTTGGATGATACAAAATCAGCAATGGGTGCAAGGATGTTAAAAAGATGGTTAGCCTTGCCCCTAAAAAATAAAGAATATATAACTGAACGTCATAACATAGTGGAGCAAATGCTTGCAAGTGAAAAGCTTTCAAATGTACTTTCTGAAGAGATAGCTAGAATTGGAGATTTAGAACGCTTGATATCAAAAGTAGCTACTCTACGTATAAACCCAAGGGAATGTGCAAGATTAAAAGATGCGTTAATTGCTTTGAAACCTATTCAAGAAACTTGTTCATCATCTTGCAAAGATTTACAACAATTAGCAAGTAAGATAAATTCTTGTGACATTATTAAGGATAGAATAGAGAAAGAATTAAGTAACAACCCGCCTATGCTGATTCATAAAGGAAATGTGATAAAAGAAGGGGTAAATGTGGAACTTGATGATTTGCGTTCTATTCAAAATTCAGGAAAGGAATATTTGAATAAAATGCTTGAAAGGGAGATTGAGAGGACTGGAATTACCTCTTTAAAGATATCTTTTAATAATGTATTTGGTTATTATCTGGAAGTGAGAAATAGGTTTAAGGAGCAAGTGCCAGAGGAATGGATTAGAAAACAAACGCTAGTGAGTGCAGAGCGCTACATAACTGAAGAGTTAAAGGAATATGAACACAAGATTCTAAGTGCTGAAGGTAGAATTTTAGAAATTGAAAACAGTCTATTTTCTGAATTAGTACAAAGTATAGCAGAACATATTCAGCCGATACAGCAAAATGCTCATATAGTTTCACAATTGGATTGTTTGCTTTCATTTTCATCTATAGCGAAAACACATAATTATGCTAAACCAAGTGTTAATACTGGTTCTGATTTAGTAATAATAAAAGGAAGACATCCTGTAATTGAACAGCAACTAGAAATGGGTACACCTTATATTCCTAATGATTTAACATTAAATAGAGATCATCAACAAATCATGATGATATCTGGACCTAATATGTCTGGTAAATCAGCTTTGTTAAGGCAAACTGCACTTATTGTGCTAATGGCTCAAATAGGAAGTTTTGTTTCTGCAGAAGGTGCAGAAATCGGTTTGATAGACAAGATATTTACTAGAGTAGGGGCTTCCGATAATATATCAATGGGAGAGTCCACTTTTATGGTGGAAATGAATGAAACTGCTAGTATTTTGAATAATCTATCGGATAATAGCTTGATATTGTTAGATGAAATAGGGCGAGGGACAAGTACTTATGATGGAATCTCTATTGCTTGGGCAATTGCTGAATATTTGCATGAACATCCTACTAAAGCAAAAACATTATTTGCTACTCATTATCATGAGCTAAACGAAATGACAGAGCAATTTTATAGAGTAAAAAATTATAACGTATCAGTAAAGGAAAGTGGGAAAAATATTATTTTTATCAGAACATTAAAGGAAGGAGGGAGTGAGCATAGTTTTGGTATACATGTAGCGAAAATGGCAGGTATGCCAAATCAAATTGTAAGAAAAGCAGAAAAAATTCTGAAACAATTAGAATCCTTAAGAACAAAAGAAAGTAATACTGAGGCGATAACTGGGGAAAGTGATATGCAGTTGAGCTTTTTTAAGTTAGATGATCCTATATTAGAAGAGCTAAGAGAAGAAATAAAAATGTTGGATGTCAATACATTAACACCAGTTGAAGCCTTGATGAAATTGAATGAAATAAAAAAACTATTAGGAAAGTAGTTTTTGGTTTTGTAGTATTGATTATTTAATTAAATTTGCCGTCCCTATTGCGAGTGTAGCTCAGGGGTAGAGCATCACCTTGCCAAGGTGGGGGTCGTGAGTTCGAATCTCATCACTCGCTCGCTAGTTCTTTAAAAGAGAAAAATATTTGCCCTGCCCGGGTGGTGGAATTGGTAGACACGTTGGACTTAAAATCCAATGGACATTAGTCCGTACGGGTTCAAGTCCCGTCCCGGGTACATAGCGGGAGATTATCGAAAGATTGTCTCCCGTTTTTGTTTTTATACCCACCTAACTCACTGATACTATGATATATAAAATCAAATCCTTTATTTAAAATTGGTGTTCGATATTTCTTATTTTCAAAAATTAGTTTTGAACCGAATATCGAACACAGTATCTTTTGTTTAGTAAAAACATCTGCTTTTGAATAGTAATCTCCCAAGTTTTCTAAAGCGTAAATTCCAAAGTTTATAAAGTCAGCAGTATTGTCTGTTCCTTTAGTTTCTAATTTTTGTTTCTCTGCTTCCAAATGCAATAAATTTTCATTCAATTCTTTCTTTGCACTCTTATAAGTTTCATTATCTATTATATCCTCAATTAGTTTGTTTAAAAGCAATTTATCTTTTGCTTTTAAGTTATTGATGTTATCATTTTTTCTTTTGATAATTGCCTTTTTGCTTGACTCTGAATCACTAAACCTTTCAACTAAAATGCTTTTAAATAATCTACTTACATCTTTATTAGGTTTCAACTTTTCAAAGTATTTATAAAGTGCCAAATGAGCATCCTTTATTGTAAATCTTGTTTTACATCCTGACCTTGTTTCACAATGATAATAATAATAGATATTACCGTTCTTACTTCTTGAACCACTTCCTGTTAGATTTCGACTACATTTAGGACATTCTAAATGACCTCTAAGTGGAAGGTTTTCATTTACTGTTGATGGTTTCCTTTTGTATCTACTTCTTATTCCTAACTGTTCTTGCATCATTTCATATGTATCAAGTGTGATTAGAGGAGTATGTAAAGCATCAACTATCTGTTCTGCCTCATCCTTATATGATGGTACAATTATTTTTCCTGCATAAACAATTTGTTTTAGCATTCTACTTAATGTACTTCTTGTAAGTGCAAGAGGTTTATACTTTTCAGATTTTAGCAATTCATTTTGAGAAAGTATACCAAGTGAAAAATCAGTAAACATTTCTTTAACCAATGGAGATAGTTCAGGGCAGGGTTGCATAAGAACTTTTCCAAACGGATCTCTTCCTTTTACATAGCCTTTAGGTTGCATATTTATCCATCTTCCTTCTAATAATGCTCTTCTGTTTCCTTCTTTTACTCTTTCGCTTCTCATCCTATTATCTATTTCGGGCATACCTAAATTTATAAGCAACATAAGAAGTTGCGGACTTTGTTCGTGCTCAATCCAATTTTCAGTACTATTTATTTCAATACCCATACTCTTAAACAATTCTATTTGCTGAAGAGCCTCTAATGTGTTTCTTGAAAACCTATCCCATCTATGAACTAACAAATAGTCAATCTTTTTTTTATTTTTAATGGTATATTCAAGTAACTTCACATATTCGGGTCTATTAAAATTCTTTGCTGAAAAATCCTCAACAAAGATACAATCTACATCTACATTATTTTTAATACAGAAACCCTCCAACCGTGCTTTCTGGTCAGACAAACTGTGTCCGTGGTCTTTTTGTTCAGTAGTACTAACTCTTGTATATAGAATTGCTCGTTTCCCGTTTAAATTTTTCATCTTGTCTTTGTTTTGTTTCGTAAATAATATCAGCAAACTGATATAATGACTTTCTAATTTCTTTTGTTTCTTCTATTGTATATTTTTTTTCGTTATTATTTAATAGTTCATAACACTTTTCTATTGACAACATCTATTTGTTTAATGTTGTATTCCGCCTTTTTTGAGGTTTAAGAATCCTTTGTTTTTATTATCGGTTTATTCTCCCGTTAGAGTTTATTATGTTTTGTTATAATTATCTT
>JABGVU010000058.1 GCA_018645865.1 Flavobacteriales bacterium | reverse complement strand
TTCTAATATCGTTTGATAAATAATCCCCAATAGTGTAAGGTAATACGAAATAACCGTCCGCCAAACCTTGCATCAATGCAGAAGCTCCTAATCTATTCGCGCCATGATCAGAGAAATTTTCCTCTCCAATACAGTAACAACCTTCAACAGAAGTCATCAAATTATAATCCACCCAAATACCCCCCATAGTATAATGTACTGCAGGGTAAATCATCATTGGGGTTTTATATGGATTTTGAGCTACAATTTTTTCATACATCTGGAAAAGGTTACCGTATTTTGATTCAATAACTCTCTCTCCTAATTTTAAAATTTCTTCTTCAGAAGTATTTTCCATTCTTGCAATTGCCGCTTCTTGCTTCCCATACCTTTGGATAGCTGACGCAAAATCTAAATATACTGCTTCTCCTGTTTCATTTACTCCAAAACCAGCATCACATCTTTCCTTTGCAGCTCTTGAAGCCACATCTCTTGGCACTAAATTTCCAAAAGCAGGATATCTTCTTTCTAAATAATAATCTCTTTGATCTTCTGCTAAATCAATAGGTTTTAGTTTCCCTTCACGGATAGCTAATACATCCTCCATATTTTTAGGCACCCAAATTCTACCATCATTCCTTAATGATTCTGACATCAAAGTCAATTTAGATTGATGTTCACCACTTCTAGGAATGCATGTAGGGTGAATTTGTGTATAACAAGGATTTGCAAAATGAGCTCCTTTTTTATGAATTTTCCAGGCCGCAGTTGCGTTAGATCCCATTGCATTGGTAGATAAGAAAAATACATTTCCGTATCCTCCACTTGCAATAATCACAGCATGAGCTGAATGTCTTTCTAATTCTCCAGTTTCTAAATTTCTTGCAATAATTCCTCTTGCTTTCCCATCTACTTTTACCAATTCAACCATTTCATGACGGTTGTACATAGTAACTTTTCCCTTTGCAATTTGCCTATTCAATGCTGAATAAGCTCCAAGTAAAAGTTGTTGTCCTGTTTGTCCTTTAGCATAGAATGTTCTGGAAACCAAAACCCCTCCAAATGAACGGTTATCTAAAAGCCCTCCATAATCTCTACCGAAAGGAACTCCTTGTGCAACGCATTGATCAATGATATTTCCAGAAACTTCTGACAATCTATGAACATTCGCTTCTCTTGATCTATAATCTCCTCCCTTTACTGTGTCATAAAATAATCTATAAACAGAATCACCATCATTTTGATAGTTTTTTGCTGCATTAATCCCTCCTTGTGCCGCAATAGAATGAGCTCTTCTTGGAGAATCTTGGTAGCAAAATGATGTTACATTATAACCCATTTCTGCTAAGGAAGCTGCTGCAGAACCACCAGCTAATCCTGTCCCAACAACAATAATATCAATGTTTCTTTTATTTGCTGGATTTACTAAATTAATATTATTTTTATGATTAGTCCATTTGTCTTTTAAAGGACCATCTGGTATTTTAGAATCTAAAACTGACATAGTTTATTTTTTAATTTTATAACTGATTGAAATAATGAAATAAAGCAATAAAAACAAATCCTGCTGGGATAATGATTGCATACAAATCTCCTAACTTCTTAATTGTTGGTGTATATTTATTATGATTAAATCCTGCGGATTGAAAAGCGGATTGAAAACCATGTAGCAAGTGTAAAGATAAAAACACAAAAGAAATGCAGTAGATGATAACTCTTGTCAAATCTTGAAATTTATCATGCAACTCTTGCGAATATCTATATTCACCATTATGTTGACCCGTCCAGTCACCTATAATAAATTTAATTTTAATCTCTGGAAACCAAAAATCATAAAAATGTAAGCCTAAAAATAACATAACCATAATGCCAGTAATAATCATATTTCTACTCATCCAATTCGAATTCCCGCTTGGTTTGTCCATTGCGTATTTCACAGGACGAGCAGCTTTATTTTTAAAGTCCAAATAAATCCCCATTCCTAAATGAAATAAAACACCAAATAATAAGATTGGTTGTAACACAAACTGCACCAAACCATTTGTTCCCATAAAATGAGAAACTTCATTAAATAAATCAGCATTTATTACCGAAAATAAATTGATTAAGAAATGTTGCATTAAAAAAAACATCAAGAAAAAACCTGATAGAGCCATTAGTATTTTTCTTCCAACTGAAGAGCTTGATAATCCTTTACTCATGTTATTATTTTAAAATATTAAGTGGCAAATGTAAGCTTCATAATGGAAATAAACAACCCATTTTCTAATTCATAATCAATATAGATAACTCTTATTTTACTAACTTTGTCCTCCTTAAAAAATTAAAGATGAAATATTTACCAATTGACAATCAGTTATTTATTAATAACAGAAAGAACTTTTCTGAAAAATTACCAACAAATACAATAGCTATTTTTAATTCAAATGATGTAATGCCTACTAATGCAGATGGTACTATGCCATTTCGTCAAAACAGTGATTTATTTTGGCTAAGTGGTGTGGATCAAGAAGAAAGCGTACTCGTTATTTCTCCTGATCATACTGATGAGTCGCAAAGGGAAATTCTTTTCTTAAAGGAAACAAATGAGCATATTGCAATTTGGGAAGGCGCAAAACTTACTAAAGAAGGGGCACTAAAAACTGCTGGAATAAAAACAGTTTATTGGCTTAATGAATTAGAAGGAAAGCTTGCTGAATTAATTGGTAAATGTAATGGCATTTACTTAAACAAGAATATCCATAGTCGTTCTGCTTCAGATGTTGAAACTAGAGATGATCGATTTAGGAAAATGATTATAAATAAGTTCTCCGCAACAACAATAAATGAAGTCGCTCCAATTATGCATGAGCTAAGAGCTATTAAATCAGACTTTGAATTAAAGCTAATGCAAAATGCTTGTGACATTACTGAAAAAGGACTGAGAAGAATACTTCCATTCATTAAACCAGGAGTCATGGAATATGAAATTGAAGCAGAATTAATGCATGAATTTTTGAGAAATCAATCTAATGGTTTTGCTTACCAACCTATTATTGGGTCAGGAATAAACTCTTGTGTTTTGCATTATATTGACAACAACAAATCCTGTAAGGATGGCGATATTTTACTAATGGACTTTGGAGCAGAATATGCTAATTATGCTTCTGATTTAACAAGGACAATGCCTGTAAACGGAAAATTTACAAACAGACAAAAAACGGTTTATAATTCAGTATTGCATGTTATGAAAGAGGCAACTAATATGTTACGCCCAGGCACGATATTTAAAGAATACAACGCTGAAATTGGGAGAATAATGGAATTGGAACTTATTAAATTAGGATTATTAGATAAACATGATGTGCAAAAGCAAGATGCTAAGAATCCATTATTTAAGCAATATTTTATGCATGGAACATCTCATTATTTAGGATTGGATGTACATGATGTAGGTGATTTTGACTGGCCAATGAAAGAGGGGATGATATTTACTTGCGAGCCTGGAATATACATTTTAGAAGAAAAATTAGGGGTGCGATTAGAAAATGATATTCTAGTAAGAGCAAACGGTCCTGATGATTTAATGAAAAACATACCAATTGAGGCAGAAGAAATTGAACACTTAATGAATAGCTAAATCTTATTCCCCCAAAAAAATTAATGCTGAATTTGCAATGTATTTTTCAAAGAGGTTCCATCCTCAAACTGAGCATTAATCAAATACACTCCGTTTTTAAAAGTTGATGTATTTAACATGTTATTCTCAATAAAAAAAGTATTTAACTCCTTTCCTAGTAGATCAAATATTTGTATCTCACAAATATTTTTAACACCATCAAAACTAATTTGATTGTTAGCAGGGTTAGGAAATAATTGCAATTTATTGCTAAATTCAACAACAGAAGAAATAATAGCCGGACCTATTACGTAAACATTTTTATACTCATGCTGAGTTGATTGATTAATAGGAGTTGAAACCTTAGGCCATATTACTACAATATTATCCCCAATAAGATAATTCTGTTGAGTAACTATTTCATAAAGAAATCCTGGAGGAAACTGAATGCTATCATTAGGGAAAATAAAATTAGGTCCCTGCCCCCCAATCGTTCTGATATTTGATAACCCCTGCAATTGAGAATAATTAGCAGTTTCCAGTAATATATTCTCAGCCAAAACATCATTCCCTGTGTTAACAACCCAGCAAGAATAATAAAGGGTATCTCCTAAAGAAACAGTGTCCGGAAACTGAATGCCATTCGCCCCAAAAGCAACTGAAATACCTTGCCCACTAGCAGTTGTAGATGCTAACAAAAATAGGCTAAATATTATTTTTCTGATTTCCATATTACAAATATATAAAGAAATATTAAAGTTCTTAAAGTGAGATTCTATTCTTTTATATATCTTAGCCGTTCAAATTAAGAAAATGAACATTTTATTTGAAATTATAAATTCTTTAAATAAAGAAGAAAGTCGATTTTATAAGCTCTTTGCAGGACGTACTAATAGTAGTGATGCTCGTAAAGATATACTTTTGTTTGATTTTATTAAACAAAATGGAGAAGAATATGATGAGCAAATAATTTCTAAGGAACTTTACCAATACAATAAAAATAGTTTTTATCAGCTTAAAAATAGGCTATATAAAGATTTAAACAAAAGCATGATGCTACAACACATGGGGAAGGAAAAAGATATTTTTATTCTTCATTTTGTGTTGCTTTCACGAGTATATAAAAGAAAAGGGAAAGCAGAACTTTCCTTTCATTATTTAAAAAAAGCTGAAAAAGAAGCTGAAAACATTGAAGCTTTTGAATTGCTTTCAATTATTTATTCTGAAATACTAACGCTTTCTTATGATATGGTTTCGGTTAATGTTGAAGAATATATTGCAAAGAAGAAAAATAATAATGAGCGATTGAACTGGGAGCAAGAAATGGATTTGCTATTGGCTGCAGTATTGTATAAAATTAAGATTGCTCAGAATTTTTCAAAAAATGAAGAATCTGTAAATAAAATTCTTCAAAAAACATTAGATAATTTTTCTGAAAATAAAAAAATACCAAAAAGTACCAAGTTTAGAATTAAGATATATCAATTGGTTAGCAGAATACTATTACAGCAACATGATTTTGATGCGCTAGAGGAATACCTTGTTCACACTTATAAGGAATTTAAGAAAGATAAGATTTTTACAAAATCAAATCATGAGCAGAAATTAACTCTCCTTGCTTACTTAACAAATTGCTTGTTTAAAACTCATAAATATAAACAATCCTTAGCGTATGCTGAAATTCTTAAAAGCAGCATGAATGAATATGGTGGACTTTTAAGAGATAAATATTTATTCTACTACTACAATTCACTTGTTATCAACTATTCATTGTCTGACAAAAACAAGGCCTTAGAGGTGTTAAAAGAAGCAAAGAATAATGATGTTATTCGAAATCTACCTACATTCTCGGTATTTATTTATTTGAATACCGCTCTTATTTATTATGATCAAGAAAAACTTTCGTTATCTGCAAAAAATTTAGCTCGTCTTATGTTACAAGATGATTTTGTAAATATTGGAGAATCATTTCAACTTAAAATTCATATTGCAGAACTGATTGTTCGTTACGACTTAAATCAAACAGATGTTATTGTTTCTAAAATAAGATACATAAAGAAATCATATAAGAGCTTACTTAAAGATGCTAATTTTAACAGAGATAAACAGCTTATTGAAATTATCGATTTATTAATTTACAGCAGCAACTTAATAACTGAAAAAAAACTCTTAAAGAAAATTACCGCTTTAAGCGTTATCATTACTGATGAAAAAGCTGATGATGCTGATGTTATAAATTATAATATCTGGCTAAAGAATCTTATTTAAATAAAAGATATTCCTTATGAGTTTTGCTATTCTTTCATTGCATCCCAACCCTGAGCAGTAAGCGGATGTGAGGCTCCATCTTTTGCAATAAAGTTATTCCCTTCACTAGCATCGGTCACATAACCAACAATACTAAAACCTGCATCTTTCTTAAATTTATCATAATGCACTTGACTAATGGTAAATAACAATTCATAATCTTCCCCTCCGCTTAAAGCACAAGTAATAGGATTCATATTGAATTCATTTGCCAAATTCATAGTCGTATAATCAACAGGTATTTTATCTTCATAAATAGTAATTCCTACTTTTGATGATTTCGCTAAATGCAAAACTTCAGAAGAAAGACCATCAGAAATATCTATCATTGAAGTAGGCATAATATCAAAATCCTTTAAAATTTTAATGTACTTAACTCCTGCTTCTGGTTTTAATTGCCTTTTTAACACATAATCATTTCCTGTCAAGTCAGGTTGCATAGTTGGATTCTCATTAAACATCTCTTTCTCTCTATTTAGAAGCTGTAACCCTAAATAAGCCGACCCTAAATCTCCTGTACAAATTACTAAATCATTTATTTTGGCGCCACTTCTATATACTACATTTTCTTTTTCAACCTCACCAAGTACTGTAACACTTATCATTAAACCTGATGTTGAAGAAGTGGTGTCCCCACCTACTAAATCTACTCCATAATGTTCGCATGCCATATATATTCCCGCATACAATTCGTTCAAGGCTTCAACTGTAAAGCGATTACTCATTGCTAAACCAACAGTAATTTGCTTTGCTGAACCATTCATAGCGCAAATATCAGATACATTAACAGCAACTGACTTATATCCCAAATGCTTCAAAGGCATATACCCCAAATCAAAATGAATTCCTTCAACTAATAAGTCTGTGCTAACTAATTGGTATTTATCTCCAATATCAATAACAGCAGCATCATCTCCAACTCCTTTTATTGTATTTTCATTTTTTAACTTAATATTCTTAGTTAAATGGTCAATTAAACCAAACTCTCCTAATTGTGAAATTGGAGTTGTATTTTGCGATTTTTCTTCAAATAAACTCATGTGGCAAAGATAGGATTTAAATGATATCATTTTTGTAACGTTGTATTCATTTAGATTAAATAAAAACAATATGATAAATATTAGTGATTCAGCAAGAGATAGATTAGTACACCTGCTAGATGGAGAAGGAGGTGAAAATTCATTTGTCAGAGTTGGTGTAGAAAGTGGAGGATGCTCTGGTTTGAGCTACAAATTAGACTTTGATGTCAACAAAAATGAAGATGATGAGCTTATTGAAAACAATAATATTAAACTTTTAGTCAATAAAAAAAGCTTTTTATACTTAGTAGGTACAACATTGGAGTTTTCTGATGGACTAAACGGAAAGGGTTTTGTATTTAATAACCCAAACGCAAGCAGAACCTGTGGTTGCGGAGAAAGTTTCTCTCTATAACAATTTATAAAAAATGAGTGAACAAAAAAGACAGTTGGAAAATGAGTTATTAGAAAAAGTAACATCAACTGAATACAAATACGGATTTACAACCGAGATAGAATCAGATACCATTCCAAAAGGACTTTCTGAAGATGTGGTGCGTATTATTTCTGCAAAAAAAAATGAACCAGAATGGATGTTAGATTACAGATTAAAAGCCTATAGGGCTTGGTTAGAAATGGAAGAGCCTAATTGGGCAAACATCAATTATACTAAACCGAACTATCAGGACATTATTTATTATTCAGCACCAAAACAAAAACCTGTTTTGGATAGTTTAGATGATTTAGACCCTGAAATGAAAGAAATGTTTGATAAGCTAGGTATTTCTATTGATGAGCAAAATAAATTAGCCAATGTTGCGGTAGATATAGTAATGGATTCTGTTTCAGTTGCTACTTCATTCAAAGAAACTTTGGCAGAAAAAGGAATTATTTTTTGTTCAATTTCTGATGCTATTCAAGATCATCCAGAATTGGTGCAGAAATATCTAGGAAGTGTTGTACCCGCTAGAGACAACTTCTTTTCTGCTTTAAACGCAGCAGTATTCTCTGACGGTTCTTTCTGTTATATTCCAAAAGGAGTAAAATGTCCAATGGAACTATCAACTTACTTCAGAATTAATGAAGCTGGAACAGGTCAATTTGAAAGAACATTATTAATTGCAGATGAAGGTTCTAAAGTAAGTTACTTAGAGGGTTGTACTGCCCCCATGAGAGATGAAAATCAATTGCATGCCGCTGTAGTAGAATTGATTGCAATGGATGATGCGGATATAAAATATTCTACTGTACAAAATTGGTATCCAGGAAATGCTGAAGGAGTTGGTGGAGTTTTCAACTTTGTAACTAAAAGAGGAATTTGCCATAAGAATGCAAAAATCTCGTGGACACAAGTAGAAACAGGTTCAGCAATAACTTGGAAATATCCTTCTTGTATTTTAAAGGGGGATAATTCTATTGGTGAGTTTTTCTCAGTAGCGGTTACTAATAACATGCAACAAAACGATACAGGTACAAAAATGATTCACTTAGGAAAAAATACTAAGAGTACCATTATCGCAAAAGGAATATCAGCAGGTAAGAGTGAAGGAAATTATAGGGGATTAGTTCGTATTTCAAAAGGAGCAACCAACTCAAGAAATTTCTCTCAATGTGATTCTTTACTAATGGGAGATAAATGTGGTTCACATACCTTCCCATATATTGAAGTAAAAAACAACTCTTCCAAAGTAGAACATGAAGCAACTACTTCAAAAATTGGAGAAGAACAGATATTTTATTGTAACCAAAGAGGTATTGGAACAGAAGCAGCAATTGCACTAATCGTAAACGGTTACTGTAAAGATGTACTCAACCAGTTACCAATGGAATTTGCAGTAGAAGCACAAAAATTATTAGAAATAAGCCTAGAG
>JABGVU010000095.1 GCA_018645865.1 Flavobacteriales bacterium | reverse complement strand
CTGAAAGCATCTAAGCACGAAACTCATCTCAAGATAAGATTTCTTTTAAGGGTCGTTATAGACGATGACGTTGATAGGTCATAAGTGTAAGTGTAGAGATACATTCAGCTGAGTGATACTAATTACCCGTAGACTTTGAAATTAGATATATATATGTATATTCATTATGATTTTGTCATAATACTTAAAAATATTATGGTGACTATAACGCTAGGGCCCACCTCTTCCCATTTCGAACAGAGAAGTTAAGCCTAGTTGTGCCGATGGTACTAGATTGATATCTGGAAGAGTAGGTAGTTGCCGCCCTTAAAGAAAAATCCTAATTCGAAAGAGTTAGGATTTTTTTTATTTCATAAAAAATAAAGATGGATCTCTCGGTCCTTATTTCGAACTGAGATTATTTTTTACTAAAATTTAACTTAATTCTTCTAATTCTTTTTTTATGAAATTAACTAGCTCTTTTACATAGCTTGTTGAAAAATCAAATTTGATTCCTGCTGTTTCATAAATTTCTCCTATTGTTTTAGTATATCCTAGTTTAAGTGCATCTATATAATTATCCAAACCTTGTTTTCCTAATTGTTTGTATGAACGCCACATAGCAATTGCCCCTAGTTGCGCAATTCCGTATTCAATATAATAGAAAGGAACTTCATATAAGTGTAATTGTTTTTGCCAAAGGTTGGCATGCACATTTTCATTTCCCTCCCAATCAATAATTTGATTTCCTAATTCAGATGAAATTTCCAACCATTTTTCTTTTCTCTGTTGAGCAGTATGCTTATTGGTATAAATCCAATGTTGGAATTTATCAATAGAAGCAACCCAAGGTAAAGTCTCTAAAACTTTTTCTAATTGTTCAAGTTTGGCTCTTTTTAAATCAGCTGCATCAGCATAAAATACATCCCAATGATCCATAGATAATAATTCCATAGCCATAGATGCTAGTTCAGCAACCTCAGAAGGAGTTGATTTAAATCCTATTAAGGATAAATTTCTACTTAAGAAAGAATGCACAGCATGTCCTCCTTCATGTACCATAGTAACTACATCTCTTTGAGAGCCAACAGCATTCATATAAATAAATGGGACACCTATTTCATGAAGGGGATACATAAACCCTCCTGGAGCTTTTCCGTTTTTAGATTCTAAATCTAAATGTTTCATGGCTTTCATAGTTGCAAGAGACTTCCCGAAATATGGTCTTAATCTATTGAAACATTCAACTGATAAATCAGTTAGTTCTGTTCCTCCTTCAAATGGTTTTAAAGGTGAAAGCCCATCAACATCAACTGCTGTATCCCATGGTTTGTATGATGTATTCCCCAATTTTTCTTTTCTTCTTTTTTCGAATGAATTGATAATAGGAACAATTTCTTGAGCAATAGCATCATGGAAATTGAAACAATCTTTTGGTGTATAATCAAAACGTCCCATAGCCGCAAACATATAATCACGATAATTATCAAAGCTAGCATTTTTTGCAATTTTCTGTCTTAAAGCAATTAATTCATCAAATAAATCATCTAATGCTTTTTCATCTTGCAGCCTTCGACTACTTATCTTATTATAAATTTCTTCTCTTTTAGCTCTATCCGTACTCTTTAACAATAGTGCAGCCTTTTGCATAGTCATCTTTTCGCCATCTACTTCAATAGACATTTTTGCTGAGATAGCTCCATACTCTTGTTGCTTCTCTTCCATTGCAGTAAATAAAGGAATATTCTCTTCTCGGAATATCTCAATTTGTTTTTTCACGCTTCTTAAATAGATACGGTATTTTTCTTGGTTAAGGTCTTTTAAATAAGGACTGTTAACTAATTTTAAATTTAACTTGTGAGAATAAGGAGCTGTATTTGGTGATATTTCTTTAATCCAAAATGAAAATCGTTCTCCTAATTTTTTATTAGTAGTATCAATATTCATTTTGATATAACGCCAAGCCATATCTTCCTCTAAAACTGCAGAAAGTTCTGATTGATCTAGCATCCATTGCTCTAACTCAAGAACAGTAGAAATCTTTCTATCAACTAAGTTATCAAATAATGATTTAATTTTATCCCAAGAATTAATAACTAAATCTTCAGGAACAAATTTTCTTATTGGACGTGTGGGTATTGCAAGTGTGCTTTCCATAGTTGTTAGGTTTTAGTTGTAGATTTTTTCTTTGGACTTTTAACTTCTTTTTTCTTTACTTTAGGTAATTCAATTAATCCTTTTTTCTGCATAGCATTATACCATTGTATTACTTTCTTAATATCAGAAATATAAACTCTTTCTTCATCATAATCAGCAAGAATTTCTCTGAAATAAGTAGTTAATTGATTGGTTGAAGATTTATGGTTTAAGGCTTGTGCTCCATTCTCCTTTTTTGCAATGTCTTCAAAAATTTCTGATAAAGGTTTTGTGTCATCATAAGTATATATCCCTATTTCTTCAAGCATATTTGCTTGATTGTCAGAATATAAAGGAGATTTTTTTCCATCTATGAATGATTCAACAATTACTGTATTATTTCCTTTTGAAACTACCTTGTAAAGTCCTGGTTTACCAGAAACATTTATTATTCCTTCTAAATTCATATTTATAATTTTGGAATGCAAATGTATAATTTTTAATAAGATAAATTAAATTAGTTTTTTGAAATAAATTGTGTAGTATTGATCTTTAGTATGAGTGTATTTAAAATTAAAAATAGAAAGGAAGTTTTTGCATGGTCGTTATACGATTTTGCCAACCAGCCTTTTACAACTATTATTGTTTCCTTTATTTATAGTGCTTTTTTTGTAAAAGTTATTGCTGCTAATGAGCAAGAAGGAACTTTTTTATGGGCTAATGCAATTGCGATTACTGCTGTTGTAGTTTCGCTACTTTCCCCTACACTTGGTGCTTTGGCAGATAGAGGTGGCTACCGCAAGTTCTTTCTTATTATTTCCACATTGATATGTGCATTCAATTCTATTTTATTGTATTTCCCCACTGAAGGTGAAGTGTACTATGCATTAACATGTTTTTTGATTGCAAATATTGCCTTTGAAATGGGAAGTGTTTTTTGTAGTTCGTATTTGCCTGACTTATCTAATTCTAAAAATATTGGCAGGATTTCAGGGTATGCTTGGGGATTAGGGTTTGTAGGTGGTTTACTAGCTTTGTTTTTATCGCTATTTTTATTTGATATTAATAATCCTGATGAAATCAGAAAAATAAATATTCTCGTTGGAGCTTGGTTTTTATTATTTAGTATTCCTACCTTCTTATTTGTAAATGACAAGAAAAGAGAAAAATTTAATAGAAATCATATTCAATCTTCTTTTCATTCAATAAAAGATACATTTAAAAATATTTCTAGCTATAGAAAGATTTATAGATTTCTGATTGCTAGATTATTTTTTAATGATGGACTAATTACCATTTTCGCTTTAGGAGGAGTCTATGCTGTTGGGACTTTAAATTTTAGTTTTGAAGAAGTAATGATGCTTGGAATTGTATTAAACCTCTGTGCTGGTGCTGGATCATTTCTATTTGGATACATTGAAGATAAAATTGGTGTCAATAAGGTGATTAATATTTCTCTAGTTGTTTTGATTTTAGCAACATTAATAGCATACCATTCTCCTGATACAACTCACCCTAAAGAATGGTTTTGGGTTGCGGGGGTTTTACTTGGTTTTATGGTTGGTCCGAATCAATCTTGTAGTCGATCATTGATGGCAAGGCTTACGCCAAAAGAAAAGCAAAATGAATTTTTTGGTTTTTTTGCTCTTACAGGAAAAGCAACTTCATTCTTAGGTCCTTTACTTTTTGGAATTATCACTAAATTTCATAGCCAGCAAATGGCACTATGGGTTGTAGTTATTCTATTATTGATAGGCCTTATTTTATTTAACAGACCAGATGATAAGCAAGTAAATATTAATTAGTTTTTTGTAATTTTGCTTTATGACAAGATTTCTTTTTTTTAGTTTATTTCTTTTTAGTTCATGTACTTGGAATGAACTTCCTAAAATTATTTGTGTGCCTGATGAGCAAGTATACTTCGAGTTGATACAACCAATAATTGAGAATAATTGTATATCTTGTCATTCTACAGCAGCTAATATGCCTGCTGTTCTTGTGTCATATGATGGTATAGTTGAAGCCTTAAGAAACTATTCCTTAAAAGAAGAAGTTATAAATCGTACTATGCCTCCTCCTTTATCCCCTCCACTGAGTGAGTCAGAGATTAATATTATTCAAAAATGGGCAGATTGTGAATAAGGCAATTACTTTTATATTAATATTCTTTGTAACTAATCTTTATTCTCAAAGATTTATTGATAAGAAGGCAGAGATTTCATTTTTTTCTGAAGCACTTATAGAGGATATATCAGCAAAAAACAATAAAGTAAGTGTTGTGTATGATGTAGAAACAAAGCAATTAGTTTTTCAATTGAATATCTCAGATTTTGTTTTCCAAAAACCATTAATGCAAGAACATTTTAATGAGAATTATTTAGAATCTGATAGATTCCCTAAAGCTTCTTTTTCAGGAATTATTGGCGAACTTAATAAGATCTCAATAGCAAAAGGGATTTTAAAAATTCATGGGGAATCTAATGAAGTTAAAGTGAAGGGGAGTTTAGTGAAAAGTAATGATAATGTAATTCTAGATGCTACTTTTACAATTCAACTTAAAGATTATAACATTAAGATTCCTAAAATAGTAATATACAATATTGCTGAAGAGATTGAGATTAATGTTAAAGCAAAATTAAAAGAAATATAGATGAAGAGGATACTTTTAATATTACTTTTTTCACCTGTAATTATTTTTGCCCAAGATGAATTGATTCAGTTGTTAAATGATGACTCAAACTACAAAATTAGCTCTACTTTTAAAGGAGTGAAAATTGTAAATAGTCAATCTGCAGAGTTGGTTAGTAAAGGAGATTTGCTTTTCTTGATTCAGCATAGATTTGGCCCCTTAAACTCTGGAGCGTATAATTTATATGGATTGGATAACGCACAAGTTCGTTTCGGTTTGGATTATGGATTGAATGATTGGTTTTCAATTGGTATGGGTAGAAGTTCATTCTTAAAAACAATTGATGCGAATACAAAAATAAAATTACTGAGCCAAAGTAAAGGTAAAGATTTTTTTCCATTTAGCATTGTTTGGTATTCTTCGGTTTTCTTTAAGCAATCAATATGGAAAGAAATGCAAGGTTTAGATTATCTTTTTTCTGATCAAATTAGCTATGTCCACCAGCTGTTAGTTGCTCGTAAAATTACTAGTGCTTTTTCGTTACAGCTAAGTCCAACTTTGGTGCATAAAAATATTGTTAATCAAGGTGAAGCTAATGATTTGCTATCTGTTGGTTTAGGAGCAAGGCATAAATTAACTTCAAAATTTTCACTGAATGTAGAATACTTTCTTCAATTAAACAAGGAGAACAGTATTAATCCTCTTTCTTTAGGTGTTGATATTGAAACAGGAGGTCATGTTTTTCAGTTGCATTTAAGCAATTCTGCCGCTATGTTTGAACGTGCTTTTATACATGAAACTAATGGGAATTGGTCTAATGGAGATATTTATTTTGGTTTTAATATCTCTAGAGTTTTCACTCTTAAAGAATAATTTATCAATAATCAAAAGAAACAATTTGATATAGCTATAGTAGGAGGTGGAATTGTGGGGTTGGCTACAGCTTATCAGATCCAACAAGAATTTTCAGAACTTAGTATTGTAGTTTTTGAAAAAGAAAAAGAATTGGCTTTTCATCAGACAGGTAGAAATTCAGGGGTAATTCATTCAGGATTATATTACAAGAATGGTTCCTTAAAGGCTAAGAATTGTGTTGATGGCAGGAAAGAATTAGTTTCATTTTCTAAAGAACATAACATTAAGCATGAAGTGTGTGGTAAATTAGTTGTGGCTATAAACTCTCTTGAAGTTAAACGATTGGAAGGCTTAAAAAAGAATGGAGAAAAGAATGGTTTGTTAGGATTGGAATTGTTAAATCCTGAAGAATTTAAGAAGATAGAGCCAAATATTGAAGGATTAAAAGCACTTTGGGTTCCTGAGGCGGGTATCATAGATTATAAAGGAATAACCAATAAGTTATCTGAGCTCTTATTGAATAAAAACCCGAATAGTAAAGTATTGACTGATTGTGAAGTGTTGGATTATAATGATTCTAATATCAGTACCATAAAGGGAGAATTTAATGCTAGGCACATTATTTTTTGTGGTGGCTTGTTTGCTGATAGGTTAGCAGTAAAAGATAAAGTAAAGTTAGATATACAAATTGTAGGTTTTAGAGGAGATTATTATGAATTATCTGATCATGCTAAATCTAAAATTAATCATTTAGTTTATCCTGTCCCTAATCCAGAATTTACTTTTTTAGGAGTTCATTTTACAAGAATGACGAATGGTGATGTTGAATGTGGCCCTAATGCTGTGTTTACCTTTAAAAGAGAAGGCTATAACAAGACAGATTTTAGCTTGAGAGATACTCTACAAGCTCTTGGTTTTTCTGGTACTTGGCGATTGTTCATAAATCATTGGAAATTTGGACTCAATGAGTATAAAAGGGCGTTCTCAAAATCTTTATTTTTGAAAGAGTTACAAAAAATGATGCCGACACTAAAAATGGAGGATATTATAGAAGGTAGAAGTGGGGTGAGAGCGATGGCCTTAGGTATTGATGGAGAGGTAATTGATGATTTTAAAATAATTAAAAATAAAAAAAATATCCATGTGTTAAATGCTCCTTCACCAGCTGCTACAGCCTGTTTTGCAATTGGAAAACAAATAATGAAAGAGGCGAAATCACATTTTAAGCTATAATTTATATGATAAAATTTTTAGGTTTATTATCAAAAAAGAAAAAAGTAAAGGCTAAACTGGCTGCTACTATTTATGTGAATTTACTTAACAATGTAATTGAAGTTGGCTTTGTTGAAATTAAGGATTTTATTAACAATAACAATAATTTAGAAGACAACCCTAATCTTACTAGCCTTGATATTGATTGGTTTAGGAATATTGTATTTTTAGGAAATATGCGAAATTTAGATACCTTTTTTGAGGAAAAGGATTCAGCTAGCTTAAGAGGATATATTTTGGATGAAATGCATAAAGAATTGACTGAAAATGAACAGCATTTAGCAATTGAGCGTTTCTTGGATTATGAAAACTATTTCAATGAATTATTAGTTGAAAACGAGTATCCTATAAGCGCTATGGCGTATGGTATTTTTGAAAAATATAATATTAACGAATTTCAAGGAGACTTGTTTAAGAAAAAGAATAAACCAAATCCTATATTTTACAATGAGCTGAAGAATCTATTAACACATTTTATGTGGAATTGGGAAGATTATTTGGAAAAGAATAAACTAAGTTTCTAGAAAAAAGCTGAACATTTGCTTAGTTTTCTAAATCAACTTTAGGATTATATTTGTATTCCTGTATAGTTACTAGGAGTAATTGCTTTTAATTCAGTTTTAATAGTATCATTAACAGTTAAAGTGTCAATAAATGACGCAATGCTTTCTGCATTAATTATTGAATTAATCCGTGTTAGTTTCTTAAGTGCTTCATAAGGGTTAGGATAGCCCTCTCTTCTTAATATTGTTTGAATAGCTTCAGCTACTACTGCCCAATTTTTCTCTAAGTCAGCAGCAATGTTTTCTTCATTAATAATTAACTTATTTATTCCTTTGTTTAATGATTCAAAAGCGATAAGTGTATGTGCAAAAGGAACGCCAATGTTTCTTAAAACGGTACTGTCAGTTAAGTCTCTTTGTAAACGAGAGATAGGTAGTTTGCTAGATAAAAATGAAAAAATTGCATTTCCCATTCCTAAATTCCCTTCTGCATTCTCAAAATCAATAGGATTTACTTTGTGTGGCATTGCTGATGAACCTACTTCTCCTTTTTTAATTTTTTGTTTGAAATAATTCATAGAAACATAAGTCCAGATATCTCTAGAGAAATCAATTAAAATAGTATTGATTCTACTTATGTTATCCATGAGTGCTGACAAATTATCGTAATGCTCAATTTGTGTAGTAGTTTGTTGTCTTTCCAAACCTAAAGCGTCAGCTGTAAAATTGTTGGAAAAACTCACCCAATCAATTTCAGGAAAAGCAACATGATGTGCATTAAAGTTACCTGTTGCGCCACCAAACTTTGCACTAAAAGGAATTGTGTTTAATAGTAATAGTTGATTTTCAATACGCTCAATAAATACTTGAATTTCTTTCCCCATTCTTGTTGGTGAAGCTGCTTGTCCGTGTGTGTGAGCTAATAATGGAATGGCTTTCCACTGCTGAGCTCTATCTTTTAATAAAGCAATAATTCCAGTTAATTGAGGTAAATAAACTTTGTTTATAGCTTCTTTTATAGAATAAGGTACTGCAGTATTATTGATATCTTGTGAAGTTAACCCGAAATGAATAAACTCTTTAAATTCTTGTAATCCTAATTTATTAAATTCTTCTTTAATAAAGTATTCTACTGCCTTTACATCATGGTTTGTAATGCTTTCAATGTCCTTAATTCTTTGGGCATCAATTTCATTAAAATTGAGATATAGATTTCTTAATTTTGAGAATTTATTACTAGGAAAATGGTTTAGTTGAAGTATAGAACTATTGCAAAGTGCAATAAAATATTCTATTTCAACCTGCACTCTAAATTTGATTAAAGCAGCTTCAGAAAAATAAGCTTGCAGGCTCGATGTTTTACTGATATATCTTCCGTCAATTGGGGTAACTGCAGTTAAAGGAGTAAGTGCCATTTTTTGTTTTGTTAATTAAAGTTGCAAATTTAAGCATTTTAAATAAGATGTTCTTTGAGAAACGCATTTTACATTTGCTTTTTGATTACTTTTGGAAAATGGAAATATTTATATTGATTGGTATTGGAAGTTTATTGCTTCTAGGAATTATTGGATGTTTTATTCCGATAATTCCAGGACCTCCAATTTCATATAGTGGATTATTAGTGTTTCATTTTTTTACTTCTTATTCCATTGAAGAAAATATCTTATGGTTGATGGCTTTTGTAGTTATTGCTGTTACAATTTTTGATTTATGGGTACAGATTTATGGAGTGAAAAAATTTGGAGGTACAAAAAAGGCTATTAATGGTTCTATTATTGGTTTAATTATTGGAATTTTCTTTTTTCCTCCTTTCGGAATAATTATCGGTCCGTTTCTAGGTGCTTTTATTGGAGCTAGAATGGAAGAAAATTCGGATGGAAATAAAACGATTAAAATTGCACTGGGTGCTCTTGCTGGTTTTCTTGCAGGAACAATATTGAAACTTTCTGTTAGTTTGTATATTATTTATATTGTATTTCAAACAATTCCTTCTTTATGGTAAAGTATAAAGTTTCTGCAGTTTCTTATTTAAATACGATACCTTTTATCTACGGGTTAAAACAAAGTGAGTTGATTAAGATTATTGATTTGCAGTTAGACTATCCTTCTATTTGTGCTGATAAACTTATTAATGGAACTGTAGATCTATCCCTAGTCCCTGTTGTTGTTATTCCAAAATTAAAACATCCTTATATTATTTCAGATTATTGTATAGGTGCAAATGGTTCTGTTGATACGGTTTGTTTGTATTCGGATATCTCTATTGATAAAATTGAGAGTATAGGTTTGGATTATCAATCGCGTACTTCTGTGGCATTGCTTAAGGTTTTATTGAAAGAATATTGGAAGTTGAATCCTAAATTTATAAATGAAGAAGTTGGTTTTGAAGATAATATAAAAGGAAAACATGCTGCTTTGGTTATTGGAGATAGAGCTTTTACTTTGAGTGCTAAGCATAAGTTTATTTATGATTTGTCAGTTATTTGGAAAGAAATGACAGGTTTGCCTTTTGTGTTTGCCGCTTGGGTAGCGAATAAGAAATTGCCTCAGAATTTTATTAGTAATTTTAACACAGCCATCGAAAAAGGATTAAGCGTTATTGATAGAACTTTAGCTTTAGAAGGAGATAAT
>JABGVU010000042.1 GCA_018645865.1 Flavobacteriales bacterium | reverse complement strand
CTCTTACCAATAACGCACAAATAAGAAGCAATTATACTACTGTAATTAAAAGTATTGAACTGGACCCAAGCAATCCTATGAAATTCATAATGCATGCGCAAAATGTTCATTGGGATAATAAATTTATTTTTTCAGAATTATTTATTCAGCAAAAAAGTTTGTGGGATTCTAAAGGAGTATTAGACAATGTTTCCTTTGAAAATTTATTATCAGAAAATTTTAATGAAACAGAAGTATTGCAAGAATGGTTTAACTCATACAATAATGCAGATAATAGTTACAAACCTAATCTTTTAGTTGGTCTTGGCGCATATCAAGTAACTCAATGGGAAGCAAGCCAATACATCACAATAGAGAAAAAAGACAATTGGTGGGGAGTCAAGGACGCCTCAGTATATAACAAAGCCTACCCTGATAAAATTATTTTTAAAATTATTACAGAAGATGCATCCTCTTATCTTGCCCTTAAAAATCAGGAAATTGATGTAACAACTAGAATTGGTACTGTCAAATTAATGAAATTACAAGAACGGGAGTATTTTAATGATAATTACGATTCTGACTTTTTAGATCAATATTCATTTAATTACTTGGGATTAAACATGAAGCCAGATGGAATAAAACAAAAACCATTTTTTGTTGATCAAAAAGTAAGAAGAGCTATGGCCTATCTTATTCCAATTGATGAAATTATTGAAGTAATGATGCATGGAAAAGGAAGTAGACAAGCTTCATTAATTTCTCCACTTAAAAGCACTTATAATGATACTTTAAAATTAATTCCTTTAGATATTGAGAAAGCAAAAGAGCTACTAACTGAATCAGGATGGGTAGATACTGATGGAGATAATATCCGAGACAAAATGATTAATGGCGTTAAAACCCCATTCTCTTTTAAATTAAGCTATATGAGTTCCCCAATCTCAAAGGAAATTGTATTGATGATAAAAGAAAGTATCTATAAAGCTGGAGTTGTTGCTGAGCCTACACCTATGGATTTTACACTATTTTATAAAAATGCTATGGATCATAACTTTGATGGCATGATGGGTGGTTGGGGAGGAAGCGCATCATACTCAAATCCTATGCAACTATGGCATACTTCATCATGGGTAACAAAAGGATCTAATTTCTGTGGGTTTGGTGATGCTGAGAGTGATGCTTTAATTGAACAAGCAAACCTTACTCTTGATAAGGAAAAACATAATAATGCACTTCTTAAATTACAAGCTAAAGTATATAAAGATCAACCTTATGTTTTCCTATATGCAACAAAAAGGAAATTCGCAATACACAAAAGATTCAACAATAGAGGAATGTATTATGAAAAACCAGGGGTTATGATTCAAAACTTAGAATTAAAAACTGCTTTTTCTTCAAGAAATTTAACCACAACTGACGGGCAATAAAATAAATAAATAACTATGTTCAAATACGCAATCAAAAGAATATTAACCTTTATCCCTATGCTGATAGCTATTTCGCTATTGTCATTTGTGATTAGTATTAATGCTCCTGGAGATCCTGTGGAACGTTTATCCAAAGCAGCAGGAAATGAAGGTTCGGCTGAACAACAATCAGGAGCCTCTAAAAAAATAAAACAAGAAATAAGAAAAAAACTAGGCTTAGATTTACCTATTTTTTATCTAAGCATTACTGATTTAGCAGCTTCTGACACGCTCTACAAAGTACAAGATAAATACCACAAAGCTAACCTTGAAGCACTTACACATCAAAGTGGAAATTGGGAAGCTGTATCTGAATATTACTCAAGTTTACTTGATTTACAAAAAGCACATCAGCAAGTTGACGCAAAAGAAATTGTAGCGAATGACTCTTTATTATCCTTAAATACTGTAAATGAAGCAGCCAATCAATTTGGTTTTGAAATTGGGAGTTTACTTGAAACCTCAGACAAAACAATAATACCCTTAAAATTTGACAAAATGAATGGTTTATTGGAAAATCATGTTTTTCTATCTGATTTAAAAGTTCCATTATTTAATGTAAAGCAATCAAGAGAAAATCTCTTCATAAATGCAACAAGATGGAAAACGTATGTTCCTGCTATTAGTTGGTATGGTAGAAAAAACCAATACCACTTATGGCTTTTTGGAAATGGAAAAGATAGAAAAGGATTATTAAGAGGTGATTTTGGAATTTCCTATATTGATAGCCAACCTATACAATCTAAAATTTGGCAGAAAGTTGGAATATCATTTTCCTTGTCTCTTATCTCAATTTTCTTGGCTTATTTAATTAGTATCCCAATTGGAATTTATTCAGCTTACAAAAAAGATTCCGTAGCAGATAAAGGCATGTCTTTAGTGTTATTTGTATTGTATTCTATGCCCTCTTTCTTTGTTGCTACATTATTATTATTACAATTTGCTAATCCTGATAATTTAAGTTGGTTCCCCGTTTCTGGAATTCAAGATCCTACAATTTTCGATCCTAATTGGAGCTTATGGATGAAACTAAAACACAGAATGCCATTTTTAATTTTACCAATCATTACGTATACTTACAGTTCATTTGCTTTTTTAAGTAGAATTATGCGAGTAGGAATGATTGATGTTGTATCGCAAGATTATATACGTACCGCTCGTGCTAAAGGATTAGGAGAAGGTAAAGTAATACTGAAGCATGCGCTTAGAAATTCATTATTACCTGTAATTACTGTTTTTGCTGCAATCTTTCCAATGGCAATAGGAGGTAGTATTATTATTGAAGTCATTTTTTCTATTCCAGGAATGGGAGTTGAAGTTTTTAATTCCATACTTAATTACGATTATCCAATGATTATTACAGTATTTACTTTATCCGGATTTTTAACAATGGTTGGTTATTTGGTTGCTGATTTACTCTATGCAGTGGTTGACCCAAGAATTTCATACAAATAGAATTATGCAAAATACAAACGAAAATTTTTCATTTAAAAAATATGCTTGGGCTCAGTTCAAGAAAAATAAAATTGCTTTAGTAAGTTTATACTTATTATTAGCATTAGTAATCATTGCTCTTTTTGCTCCTTACATTGCTAATGATAGACCCCTTTATGCCGTGTATGAAGGCAACACTCTTTATCCTGCTTTTGCTAGTGACACTAGAACTGATTCTATTTATAATGCTGAAGGAAATTTTCTCCAGGTATTACAGTATGATATTACGGATTGGAGACAATTGGATTTAACTTCAGTAGTATGGACTCCTATCCCTTATTCCCCAGGAAGTATGGATAGATATAATAGAGATTATGCTGCTCCAAGTGGTAAGCAACGATTCAAAAACTCAGAAGGAAAAATTATTGATATTCCCTCAAAATTCAGGCATAAACTAGGTACGGATGGTATTGGTCGCGACTTAGCTTCTGGATTAATTCATGGAACAAGAATTTCATTGATGGTTGGGTTGGTTTCCATGGGAATTGCTTCACTTATTGGCATTATTTTAGGTGCACTAGCTGGCTTTTTTGGTGACACTAAACTAAAAATGCCCCGAATAAAATATTGGCTTACTTTATTTGGATTCTTTATGGGTTTATTCTATGGTTTTGGGCAAAGAAAATATATTTTATCAGAAGCTTTTTCTGAAGGCATTGGAGATGGAATGATTGCAATGCTTATTAGTGTTGGAGTGGTAATAGGAATTACTATGCTTTTTAGAATGCTTAGTAAGGCTATACAATTCGAATGGTTAAATAAGGAGGTAAGTGTGCCAATGGATACTTTCGTTTCTAGAGGCATTGAATTATTGAATTCTATTCCAAGATTATTGTTGATTATTACGATTACAGCTGTGGTAGAAAGAAGTATTTGGATTGTTATGATCATCATTGGGATTACGGGCTGGACAGGTATTGCTCGTTTTACTAGGGCTGAATTCTTACGTATCCGTTCATTAGAATTTGTACAAGCTGCTGAATCCCTTGGCTATTCTTCTATTAGAACAATATTCAAACATGCATTACCTAATGCTCTAGCGCCTGTATTTGTAAGTATTGCTTTTGGTATTGCCTCTGCTATTTTAATTGAAAGCGGCTTATCATTTTTAGGAATTGGAGTACCTGATGACATTGTTACTTGGGGTTCATTATTAAATCTTGGACGTCAGAACTTAGAAGCTTGGTGGCTGATTATTTATCCGGGTATGGCAATATTTATTACCATTACTATTTACAATATGATTGCTGAGGCATCACGGGATGCTTTAGATCCAAGATTGAAAAGCTAGTCATTATTTAAACAGTATGAAAATAATAGATAACACAATTGCTAAAATCCGTAAAGATTCTCTATTTAGTTTTTATTTACTAAATTAATCACATAATCAATATTTCTTATAAGTTTCAACTTAATATTCTACCCTTGCATGATGAATATTTACCAGTTTCTTCTTAAAAAGTTTTTTGAGTTGTGTAATTTCCTTTAAGGTTATATCTGCATTGACAAACTGACCATCTTCAATCTGCTTATTAATAACTCTTTCAATAAGAACATCAATATTTTCAGCAGTGGGATTTTTAAGGCTCCTAGAAGAAGCTTCTGCAGAATCAGCCATCATCAAGATAACTGTTTCTTTAGAAAAGGGCTTTGGACCAGGATAAGTGAAGGCTTTTACATCAATATCTTCCTTGGGAAAATCAGCAATAAACTGCTTATAAAAATACTGAACAGTAGTAGTACCATGATGAGTACGAATAAAATCAATCAGCTCATCAGGCAAATTACTATCCTTTGCAATTTCAATACCATCCAACACATGGCTAATAATGATTTCAGCACTTTCATCAAATTCTATTTCATCATGAGGGTTTAAATCACTACTTTGATTTTCAATAAAATACATAGGGTTTTTCAATTTCCCTACATCATGATATATAGCCCCTGCCCTAGTTAACAAAGCATTTGCTCCAATTTCTAAAGCTCCCATTTCTGCCAAATTAGCTACTTGTAAGCTATGCTGAAAAGTACCTGGAGCTTCTTCAGAAAGTTGCCTTAACAATACACTATTCGTATCAGTAAGCTCCAATAAAGAAACATCCGAAACCAAAGAAAAAATCTTTTCAAAAAGAAAAATAATTGGGTAAGCAAACAAAGTAAGCGCACCACTAATTGCTAATTGGATTAAAATACTAACATCCAAACTAACAAATGAACCATCATGAGTTATAGATAAAGAAATATAAATCACAAAATAAACTGCTATCACCTTAGCAACCGACATAAATAGCTGTGAACGTTTATACATCTTTAACACAGAAAGTATAGATACTATTCCAGCAATTAGTTGTAAAAATACAAACTCAAAACCATTAGGAACTATAAAGCCAATAATCAATATTGTAATCATATGGGTAAACAAAGCAATTCTATTATCAAAAAAAACTTTAAGTATAACAGGACCAATACAAAATGGAACAATATATATATAATTAAGATTAACTGACAATACTAGTGAAGAAATCACTACCATTAATAAAATAACACTAAGTATCATACTTATTTTTGTGGTATTATTTAACACCTCTACTCTATATTCTTTAATGAATAAAAACAGAATTAATAATGATAAACCAACTAAAATGATTTGTCCTAACAACATCAAATAATAAGCCAATAAATTCCATTTTTTTCCTTCATATTTTTGCTTTAATGAAAAAAGCTTTTGATAACGTTCAGCAGTAACTAACTCCCCTTTGCTTACAATAACCTGCCCTGCAACAATAAGTCCATGTGTGTTATTAATATTTTTCAAATCACTCTGTAACATAGCCTCACTTGCTAATTTATCATAGGTTATATTATGTTCTAAGGAAGAAAGCAAAAGAGGAATTAGAAAACTATATTCTTCATCAGTAAGATTGTCAATTAAATTAATTTCATTAGCTGATGAACTAATACTTAGGAATTGATCAATTGATGTTTTCTCAGCTATACCCCCTTTTTTTAACAATACATTAAGCCCCTTTTTATATTCAAAATCACCATGTAATTGTACAATTCCTTTTTCAAAAATTGCTTGCAATCTATCATACCCAAAAACTGCTAGATTGTACTTTCTTGTGCTATTATCTATTTTTCTTTTCTTAAAAAGATTGGAAAATGTAAATTTATCGTCTTTTTTTACATTTTTATCTTTAACCCATTTTTCTTCAAACTGAATAATATAGTCCTCTGCTTTTAGCAGAAAAATATCCGAATTATAATTAAAAATTGGTGTGTGTTCTGAGTGAATAATTTCTTGTTCAATTTTTATTTCATCTACCGATTTTAAGATTGAAAAATCAAAAGGAGCAATAATAGTTTCATGCATCCACGGCTTTCCTTTAGTAAATTCATACTTGAATTTTGCTTGTTTTGGAAAAACATAAATAATAATGGCTAGCGTTAAAAGAAATAAAAAGATACGAAATAATTGCTCATGATTGTTTCTTATTTTGATAAGTATATTTTTCATAGATGTATTAATCTCAGTAGCGAAAATAAGTATAATTTATATAAATTTGCACCAAATCTAAATTCATAAAAAAACAAATAATGAAAGAAGTTGTAATTATATCGGCAGTGCGTACTCCAATGGGAAGTTTCGGAGGGAGTTTATCATCAGTATCAGCTACAAAATTAGGATCTATTGCTATTAAAGGAGCAATAAACAAATCCGATATAGAAGTATCAGTTATTGATGAAGTTTTTATGGGTAATGTGTTGCAAGCTAACCTAGGTCAAGCCCCTGCAAGACAAGCGGCTATGCTTGCTGGAATTCCAGAAAAAGTACCTTGTACAACTATCAATAAAGTGTGTTCTTCAGGAATGAAGGCTATAATGATTGCCGCACAATCTATTAAATGTGGAGACAATGATGTTGTAATTGCTGGTGGAATGGAAAATATGTCAAGCGTACCTCATTATTTTGAAAAAGGAAGAACAGGACAAAAGTTAGGCAATATGAAACTAATTGATGGTCTTGTAAAAGATGGATTAACGGATGTATATAATAGAGTTCATATGGGAGTTTGTGCCGAAAAATGCGCTACTGAAATGAACTTTACCAGAGAAGAACAAGACGATTTTGCGATCGAATCATATAATAGAAGTACAAACTCATGGGCTACAGGAAAATTTACTGATGAAGTAGTTTCTGTTGAAGTACCACAAAGAAAATCTGATGCTTTAATAATTACTGAAGATGAAGAATACAAGAATGTAAAAATGGAAAAAATTCCAGCTTTGCGTCCAGTATTTGATAAAGAAGGAACAGTAACTGCTGCCAATGCTTCTACACTAAATGATGGTGCATCTGCCCTATTATTAATGAGTATTGATAAGGCAGCTGAACTAAACTTAACGCCATTAGCAAAAATTGTAAGTTATGCTGATACTGCAAATGAAGCAGAATGGTTTACTACAGCACCAGCTAAAGCATTACCTATTGCTTTAGGTAAAGCAGGATTAGCTACAACTGATGTAGATTACTTTGAATTAAATGAAGCCTTTTCAGTAGTTAGTTTAGCTAATATGAAAATTTTAGATTTAGATGCAAGTAAAGTAAATGTAAATGGCGGGGCAGTTTCTATTGGTCATCCACTAGGAAGTTCGGGCTCAAGAATTATTGTTACTTTAATAAATGTACTAAAACAAAATGGTGGTAAAATTGGTGCTGCTGGAATTTGTAATGGTGGTGGTGGTGCTTCAGCAATGGTAATTGAATTATTAAATTAGTCATTAGTTAATATCTTATAAAAAATAAATGCGATACGGGATTTCTAACCTTTCAATCATTCCAATGAGAAGTGAGGCTGCTAACCAATCAGAAATGGTAAACCAAATTATTTTTGGTGAACATTTTAAGGTCCTGGAGTGTAAAAAGAAATGGAGTAGAATACGCTTAGCTCATGATATCTATGAAGGGTGGATTTGCAACAAACAATGGATAGAAATTCCTGAAGAAGAGTATAAGCAATTAGACAAAGATATTTCCACAATTACTACTGATATTTTGGACATCATAACTAAGAAGCAACATCAACCTATTGTCATTGGAAGTATATTACCTAATTACAAAAGTGGGCATGCGCTTATCAATAATGAAATGTATCAGTTTGACGGACTTACTACGCCAGGTTTTACACAAAAAAAGAAATTGATAGAAAATGCTTTAATGTATCTTAATGCGCCTTACCTATGGGGCGGTCGATCTCCTTTAGGAATAGATTGTTCCGGGTTTACACAAATGGTTTATCGATTACAAGGAATTAATTTACCTAGAGATGCATACCAGCAAGCTGATGTAGGAATAACATTAAGTTTTGTTGATGAATCAGAACCTGGAGATTTAGCTTTCTTTGATAATAACGAAGGAGAAATTGTTCATGTTGGAATCATTCTAGAGGACAATCACATCATTCATGCATCAGGAAAAGTGAGAATTGATAGAATCGACCAACAAGGAATATTCAATACTGAAATTGGCACTCATACCCATAAGCTAAGATTGATAAAAAGCATTACTTAACATGCAAAACATCCCTTTAGCAGAACGTATTCGCCCTAGAAAACTATCAGAAGTTATTGGACAGAAACATTTAATTGGCGATAAGGGAACACTTAAAACAGCTATAAATAAAAAACTTATCCCATCTATGATATTGTGGGGACCACCTGGAGTTGGAAAAACAACTTTATCTAACCTTATTGCTCAGGAATTAGATCGTCCATTTTACACCTTATCAGCAATTAATTCAGGAGTAAAAGATGTAAGAGAAGTTATTCATAAAGCTTCTTCCTTAGGTTTGTTTGGTAAAAATATTCCTATCCTATTTATTGATGAGATACATAGGTTTAGCAAGGCTCAGCAAGATTCCCTTTTAGGAGCAGTTGAAAAAGGAGTTATTACTTTAATTGGAGCAACTACAGAAAATCCTTCTTTTGAAATTATTTCAGCCCTACTTTCTCGCTCACAAGTTTATGTTTTAGAATCTTTATCTAAAGATTATTTGCAAGAATTACTAGAGAGAGCAAAAACAGAAGATAAGGTCTTAAGCAAATTAAATATAACCTTAAAGGAAACTGAATCCCTAATGCAAATTTCAGGTGGTGATGCTAGGAAATTACTTAATATATTTGAGTTAGTGGTTAGTTCGGTTGACAGCAATGAGATAATAATTACCAATGATTTGGTTGTTGAAAAAGCACAGCAAAATATAGTTCGGTACGATAAAAATGGAGAACAGCATTATGATATTATTTCTGCCTTTATTAAATCAATTAGAGGTAGTGATCCAAATGCTGCTGTCTATTGGCTTGCCCGAATGATTGAAGGAGGTGAAGATGTAAAGTTTATTGCAAGAAGGCTACTTATTTTAGCATCAGAAGATATTGGAAACGCCAATCCTACAGCTTTAGTTATTGCTAATAATTGCTTTCAAGCAGTAAATGTAATTGGTTTTCCTGAAGCAAGAATAACGCTTTCGCAAGCTGTGATTTATTTAGCTTGCTCACCAAAAAGCAATTCGGCTTATATGGCAATTAATGAAGCGCAAGCTGAGGTAAGAAGTAGTGGAGACCTGTCGATTCCCCTACACTTGCGTAACGCCCCTACCAAGCTAATGAAAGATCTAGGTTATGGAAAAGATTACTTGTACTCACATAATAAACCGAACAACAGCCAAGAATTTTTACCAGATGAAATAATTGGAAATTCTTTTTACAGACCTGGCAACAATAATAAAGAAAATGCATTTAAGGTAGGATTGAAGAACCTTTGGCAAGGAAAATATAAATACTAGAACTATCTTTATAATCAAAATTTACAGAATAAAATGAAAAGTGTTTGGGAGAAATTAAAGGAACTATATGATCAGAACCCAACTCTTTTTGGAATTCTATTATTTATTGATCTGATAATACTTTATTTTATTATTCAATATATTATTTCAT
>JABGVU010000040.1 GCA_018645865.1 Flavobacteriales bacterium | reverse complement strand
TCCATCAATATCTTGTCCTAATTGAGACCAAGAACCTCCAACATTTTGATAAATACGAACGCTACCACGATTATCCTGATACCAATTTGGATTATTAGCATTTCCATCATTTTCAGGAGATCCAATCGCGACAATATTCCCATCAGAAGAGATAGAAACAGACCATCCATTTTTATCTGCCCAATATTCTCCATTAATATCTTGTCCAATTTGATTCCAAATGCCTCCAATGTTTTGATAAATACGAACATACCCATTTAAAGAAGAAGGAACGCTATTAGTAAAATCCAACATAGGAGCTCCAATAACTACGATATTTCCATCACTACTAACATCTAAAGAATAACCACTATAATCATGAGTTAAACCAGCCCCTTCCCCATCAATATCCCCTCCTATTTGTGTCCAGTTTTGAGCAAACATGGAAAAAGTTAAAAAAATAGAGAAAACTAAAAGTATAAGTCTTTTCATAATACTTGTTTTGGGTTCAATAAATTGTATTGTCGTAAAATACAGCCGCTAATTTAGTAAAAAATAATGAGGTGTATTCTCAACTGTATTATATTTAGCTATTTAGGTATTTTTCTATTGCAATGTATCTAGTTTAAAAAACAACATACTGCAATAGTATACTTAAACTATAGTGGGAGTGACTTAAATTCTGAAAACTAGCCGGGGTCTTTGATTGTGGAGGGTCATACAAGCACTAATAATAGAAATAATTTTTATAATTTTTTGTGATAAAGTGTCATATTATTTAATCTAATCAATATGGTTCATTCAATTATAAGGGTAAATATATATCAGACTGATCACTCTTACGCTCTTTAACACTCAGATAACTGCTATTTTTTTGTGGATAATCCTGAGCAGTGGAGAAGAGAACAAAGTTTTGTTGATATAGGATTTGTTTGAGTATTACATAACACCATCCCCACCCCACATAGTGTTATGAACCCCAAAAGGAACTTGAAAAAAATCAAGAGACGCCATGTCTTTTACTGCAATGATTTGCAGTTGTGATGTATAGTATGAATTGTATACATCATTAGACGTAGTAGCCCTATTTCATATCATTTTATTTTCATGATAGGGTACCCCAGACTTTCACTGGTAATGTGTTCTATAGAAATATTAGTTATGCAGCTTTACATTTATTAAGCGCTTTTACAACTTCAGCTTTTTCATAATAGAGCGTACCTCCCATTTTAGTAAATGGAATATCCCTATTAATTCTAAGGTTTTGTAATGTTCCTGTAGATATGCCTAGCATTTCCATTACTTCAAATGATCTGAGCCATTCTTTTTGAGTAGTTTTATTTTTAGTTATATGTTCAATTTTACTAATTATTTCTTCTTTTAATTCTTGAAGATCTTGAACTGTTACTAAGTCATTTTTATTCATTTATTTTATTTGCTTTTCCTCCAAATATAAGTAATAATCAATGCCATTTTATAGTGATATTATTACTATATGTAAAAGTAGTTAACACATTATTAACAAAATAGTTAGGCATATTTTTTTTAGATTATAAAAATATTTTTTATAGTTTTAGTTAAGACACTTTTTGAAGTGATAATATTGGGGTTTTACTAATAATAGCTCCTATATCATCAGCTACTTTAGAATCTATAACTTTAGCATAAATCTGTGTTGTCTTTAATGACTTGTGCCCCAGCAGTTTAGAAACTGATTCTATTGGTACATTTTTAGTCAGAAGATAAGTTGCAAATGTATGGCGAGCTAAATGCATAGTTAAATGCTTATCTAAACCACATATTACAGCTACTTCTTTAAGGTAAGCATTCATCTTCTGATTACTTAAAACAGGCAAGAGAGTGCCTCTATTAACAGCTTCTGGATGGTTCTTGTACTTTTCAATTAACACAAGTGCGTGAGGAAATAGTGGAATATTGGTTGTAGTTCCTGTTTTTTGCCTTTTTGTATATATCCATTGCTCTCTATCAACACCCATTTTTACATCACCTGGAGTAAGATTTTTCACATCTATAAAAGCTAAACCAGTAAAACAACAAAAGGCAAATATATCCCTAACTTGTGCCAAACGCATATTGGGAATATCCTTATCAATAAGTAATTGTATCTCAAACTCAGATAAATAATCTTTGGTTACAGTCTCATTCTTCATTTTATGATTAAGACAAGGATTTTTATCTAACCAATCATTATCCACAGCAAGGTTAACCACCTTATTAAAATGTGTGAGATATTTATTGGTGCAATTCACACCAACCCCTTGAATGGTTTTAAGGAAGTGATCAAAAGATGTAATTGTACCAAGAGATACCTGTATTAGGTGCAAGTCATCAGTCTTGAACTTGTGTTTGATAAATGCTTTTAAATGCTTATACGTTGTTTTGTATTTAGTTACAGTAGATTTTACATAGCCCCTACCTATAAGAGCGGTAATGTTATCATTATGGAGTTTAAATACTTCAAGAATTGTTTTCTTTTCTTCTGATTTACCCAAGTAATGATTAGTTATTGCTTTTGCAGAAACAACCT
>JABGVU010000092.1 GCA_018645865.1 Flavobacteriales bacterium | reverse complement strand
TTACGCTTCACAACTGCAGGAAGTGTAGATGATGGTAAAAGCACTTTAATTGGGAGGTTACTTTACGATAGTAAAGCAATTTTTGAAGATCAGATGGAATTACTTGAAGAAACAAATAAACAAAGAGGTGAAGAAGGTGTAAACCTTGCGCTATTAACTGATGGATTAAGATCCGAAAGAGAGCAAGGGATTACTATTGATGTTGCCTACAGATACTTTGCAACTCCAAAAAGGAAATTCATTATTGCAGATACTCCAGGACATATTCAGTACACAAGAAATATGGTTACAGGAGCATCAACAGCAAACTTAGCACTACTTTTAGTAGATGCAAGACATGGAGTAATTGAACAAACTAAACGTCATGCATTTATTGCATCTCTTTTACAAATTCCTCACATTGCAGTTTGTATTAATAAAATGGATCTAGTAGATCATAAGGAAGAAGTATTTGAAAAAATTAAAACTGATTTTGAAGATTTTGCTTCTAAATTAGATGTTAAAGATATTCACTTTATTCCAATTTCTGCACTTAATGGGGATAATGTTGTTGATCGATCTGAAAATATGAATTGGTATGAAGGATCTACTTTAATGCATCTTCTAGAAAATATTCATATTGGTTCAGATCAAAATCATGTTGATTGCAGATTTCCCGTACAATATGTAGTTCGTCCTCAATCTGCTGAACATCCTGATTACAGAGGCTATGCTGGGAGAATTGAAGGTGGTGTTTTTAAACCTGGAGATGATGTAACTATACTTCCTTCAGGTTTTACTTCAAAGATTAAATCCATTGATACTTTTGATGGAGAGATTGCGGAAGCATTTTCTCCAATGTCAGTTTGTATGACTTTAGAAGATGATATTGACATTAGTAGAGGCGATATGTTGGTGAGAGAAAACAATAAACCAACTACAGAACAAGATATTGATGTTATGATTTGCTGGATGAATCAGAATAAAATGATTTCAAGAGGAAAATATACTATCAGACATACTTCTCAAACTGCCAGATGTATTATTAAAGAAGTGAAGTACAAAATGGATATCAACACTTTGCATAGAAATGAAGAAGATAGAGAAATTGGTTTGAATGATATTGGGAGAATTACTCTCCGAACTACTAAACCTTTATTTTTTGACAGTTACAGAAGAAATAGAAATACTGGAAGTATTATTTTAGTAGATGAAGCTACAAATGAAACAGTGGCTGCTGGAATGATTATTTAAACAAGATTTAAAATACAAGTAAAAAAGCCAGACAATTGTCTGGCTTTTTTATTATACTAATTATTATTAATTCAGAGTAAAATTAATAGGAATTGTAAACATTACTCTAACAGCTTTTCCTCTTTGTTTTCCAGGCTTGTATTTAGGTAGAGATTTTACCACTCTAAGAGCCTCAGCATCTAGATTCTTATCAACTCCTCTTACAATTTTTGCATTTGTAACAGATCCAGATCTATCTACAATAAAACTTACATATACCTTTCCTGTAATATTATATTCCTTTGCAATAGCTGGATATTTTACATTCTTCTGAATATACTTCATTAATCCTAGGTCTCCACCAGGAAATTCTGGCATATTCTCTACAACCATAAAAAATTCATCATCATCTTCCTCAATAATTTCAATTTCTTCATCTTCATCAGATTCTGTATCTTCAATCTCAATTTCATCCTCAATTATCACATCATCTTCTACAATTTCAATTATCTCTGGTGGTGGAGGTGGTGGAGGTGGTGGCTTTACTTCCTGCTTAGTAATTGGAATAATTTCCTCTTCCAAATCTTCAAGGCTTAAAGCCCCTAAATTATATGCGATTTTTTCATACGTTTTGTACTCAAAAGCACCAAGAACCACTAACAAAGCGATGACTAAACCTATCTGCAAAAACAATACTCTTTTTCTCTCTAAATCTACTTCTGAATTTTTTTTTGGTTCCATAATATATTTTTTAACCTACTAATTCCTGATATGCAGAAGCGTCAAGTAACTCATCTATTTCAATAACATTTAAAATAGCAATTTTAATAAGCCAACCTTCTCCGTAAGGATCTATATTAATTAATTCTGGTTCATCCTCTAACTTTTTATTAAACGATAAAACCTCACCATTTATTGGCATAAATAAATCGGAAACTGTTTTAACAGCCTCTATTGATCCAAAAACTTCTTCTTTTTCAAGATCTTCACCTTCCGTATCTACATCAACAAAAACAATATCTCCTAGCTCGCCTTGTGCAAATTCTGTAATACCAATATAGGCATTACCTTCTTCAATTCTTAACCATTCATGATCCTTACTATATTTTAATTCCTTTGGAAATTCCATTTATTTTTTTTTCAAAAATACATTTTTTTGTTGGTTAACAAAATTATCCGGACAAGGTAAATCTCAAACTAAATCCTGCATTAGTAATTGCTCCAGGGAAAGTAGTTGAAATAAACGGATTGGTAACCACTCTATCATAAAACAACTTAAGATTTAGCCTTTGATTCATTACATAATCAGCTGAAAATTTAATACTAATTATCTGTTGCCCCATAGTTATTTGTTCCTGATTCTCAATTACTTTTCGAATAACTGTCTTATTATTTCTAATATTTAAATCTAATTTCAAATCCAAATCACTTGACATTTTTTTTCCACTACCTCCGGAAAAAAAGTTAAATTTAACATCCTGTATTCTGTAACCTGTACCAATTATATACTCATTACTTGTAGTTTCAGTAAGTTGATTATTCGCAAGAGATAAAGCTAAAACTCTACTTTTCTTAATTTCTATTTTTGTAATTAACGAATTTTTCCAAGTCACATCAATTTTAAATAATGGGCTAAACTGTTCGTTAATAGTAATCTGTGAAATTTCTCTAGAAACATGATAACTCATATTATTCAGATTGATATTATCTCCATCCCCATAGTCCAGATTAGTTGTGTAATTTCCTACTGAATAAGTAGAGCGATAAGCATGCCCAAGGCTAAAGGTCTTGAACCTCTTCTTAATTGCTGAGATCCTAATTAAACCATCATAAGTTATTCGCCAATTTGGCAAAGGGATAGCAGGAAAAGCCGTTAACTTTGAGTTAGCAGGATTTTGCCCACCATAAGCTGCTAAGAAAGCTGGGATCATTACCTCTTGTGAAGTTGCTCCATATCCACCAGTTACAATAGTATCCTGACTAGTAATAGTTTGCTCAATAGGATATCCAGTGATCAGATCAATTCCACCATTAAAATTAGGATTATTAGCCGCTAACTGCCGAGCAATATCAGCTCTATACCCTCTAAACTGGCTAAAAATAAAAGATTCATAATCATCATTATCACTTTTAAAAGCAGTACCCAAAGAAATAAATGAAATGCTATGACCACCTGATTCAATAGGACTAAAATGATTAAATTTATTTTGAAAATCATCCCATCTAAAATACTCTGTTGCGTTATTTGAAGTGGTTTTATTAGCCGTTAACTCAATTCTGAATTGTTTAATTGGTTCTAATGTACTTCTTAATGTTAAATTGGTAGAAGTGTTAGTTTTATATAAAGTATTTAAGGTCGAATCCTTTGTTATCCAGCCTTGGTTTCCAGCATAATCTCTAATATCCCTCTGGCTCCCAAATGCGAATGGTAAGCCAGGAGAAAGAGCTGACCAATCTTGACCTAAAAAGTGAGGTTGATTTAAATATCCTGGCAAGAAGGTTCCTTTATTTTCTGAATAATTAACAGAAATATTTTTTACACTTAACATGAAACGAGTTAGATGTTTAAAAATCTCATATTTATTTTTATTTTCCTTTTCAGTATCTTCATTTTTTTCAGCATTCCTATTTCTAGAAACTCTACCCTTACCGTTATTTCCTTGATTTAATTTTTTAAAATAAGGTATTTTATTATACAAAGTATTCATATTAATCTGCCCATTATACTGCTTGGAATTCGAATTCTGAATAGTATGCCCTAGATATTTTAATGCTAAAGGAGCTGAAGTCCAATTATAACTTGAATTATATCTAGTATTTAACGAAATAAAATTAAAAAGAGGAATTTTATTTAGAGGCACTTGATAGTTCAGACTAAAAGCCTGATTATAGGATGTTGCTCTACCAAAATCCCAAACATTATCCCAAATAGTATCCATTTTTTCTTTGTAATAAGGATCATTTTTGTCTAGCCTTCCAGCTGGTTCATCAATATTTGCTTTAGAAGTTACCGCAAAATCAATTTTTAGCGTACGAGTTAAATCATATTTAAATTCATACATTCTATTCCATTCAAACATCTTATTATAAGTAGGTCTAATAGGGTAAGATTTTCCATAAGTAGAGGTTAAGTTTCTAAGCTGAGTTTCATTATAATTTCTATTTACATCCGTTCGGAATGAAAATGACTTTGGCATAGTGTTGAAATTAATATCCTTAATTATCCTAAAGTAATCTGATTTTGGAAATTTAATTTTCCCAAAAGGTTTTATGTTTTTTGGTTGTGTATTAAAATTATAAGTTAACGCTCCCCTATAGTTTACTGTTTGATTTTTCTCAATATTTATATTTCGAATTGAAGTTTCATTCTTAGAATAAGACAAAGAGAAATTTTCCACATCATATATCTTTGGCTTCTTAACTGTTTGACCTTTTTTAGTGGTTTTAGTTTTTCTTACATTAGTGAAATTAATACTCTTACGCTTAACATAATCCTGAACGATATGCTTTAAAGAATCCTTCTCAGCAGTATTATTTATTGCCTTAAGTGAAGTAGTTAATAAAATATCGGGATCAAGCGGGTTGTAATGAGGATTTTTAATCGATTCCGAACGTCCAAAATACATCGGCACTTTAATACCAAAATCTTCTGAGAAAAATTTACCTAAATCGAATGAAGAAGAAAAATCATATTGATAGGCATTGTATTTTTGGCGTTCATTTAATTTTTTTTCAATACTACCAAAACCGACAGTACTCATATTCCCTGATAATGTTAGATTTCCAAAATCCGCCAAACGAGCCGTAAACCTACTATTAGCAGCCCAACCACCATATTCATCAAAATCTGTCAATCTAAGTTCGTTCACCCAAATCTGTCCGCATTTTGAAAGCCCATCATCCTCAGAATCTAATGTTACTTTTTTAGGATTTCTAATTCCTATCATTATAGTTTTAACTTGAGATAAATTAGGATTACCTACAACTACAACTTTACCTCCTGAAGCATATTTTATATAAGGAATACTAACATCCGAACCATTAAAATTTCTTTCTTGTTTTGCTAACTGAAATATCTCAAAAGCAATATCTATTTCATTTTCTGTTGGCCATATATCACTTGGATTACTTGTATAATGGGAGCTTGGTTTTAAAGAAATTTCATACTCATAATAATTGGCAATAAAATCAGTTCCTAAACGAATAAAACAAGATAAATCTCCTTTTTTCAAATCATCTTCTTCCCCCTCAGCATGTACAAACATTTTTATACGCTTATAAGCTCTTACATCAATATCAGCAGTTTTATAAGCTGCTCTAGAATCTCCATCTTTCAAATCACAGATTTTAAGCACTAAAGATTGCTCGTTCTGCTGTCTTAATGATGTAGTTGTATTATCCACTTCCTGCTCAATTCCTGGAGGTAATACATAGTTAATTGGCGAACGATTTCCATTTTCTTCAATATTCACAGCCGAAACATCAAAGGTAGTTTCACCTTGATCATCTAATGGAATATATTCTCCTGGTTCGGCTAAAGAAAAATTATACCTTCTCCACTCCCCTCGCACTAATTCCAAGGTAGCAAAACGACAAATAATTGGTTGATAAAAATTAGTAAATGCTAAACGCATAAAACGAATAGATTTAAAATCACGAATACTTCCAATTATATTTTCAGGCTTATAAACAGGCACTCTAAATTGATACCATTTAATATTTCTTGTTTGCCCATTTTCGGTTTTTACAGTAGTTTCTAATATATCCGATATATGACTGTCACCCACATTCATGCCAGGAAATAAGCTTACTTTATATTGAAAATAGCTTTCAGTCTCACTTAGGGTATGATCCCTATTTATATCCTCAGTATTAGGCTGTGAAGATGCTGCTGTAGGATAACTTTCAGGAGAATTTTCTGTAGTGACTGAATTTCCCTCCGTATTATTAAAATTCTTGTATCTATCTAAAATCGAAGTCGATCTACTGTCAAAATCAGTCCCTCTAAAATAATGAAAATCATCAGCAGAAGGATCGTTTATTGCATTAATATACACTGGATCAGTAACATCATAACCGGCAGATAGCAATTGCTGAATATAAACAGAATCAAAAAAAGATCTCTCATCAGTATTTCTTAAACCATCAAGACCAACATCCTGAAATTGACGAGAAGAAGGGTCATTATCAAAAGCCTCAACTATTGAAAAATTAGTAGGCACTCTACCCCAAGCAGTAGTGTCAACATCCTCAACTATTTCGGAAGTTGGTAATCCGTTCTCAAAACTTTTGTATCCATCATGCAATACATCCTCAGAAACATTACCTAGATGCAAGTACATATCTCCACCCAAATGATTAGCTAGTCCATCTTCTTCATTAAAAGGGTCCATCATCCAAAATTCAATAAATTCAATGTTGGCTGATTCAAAATCATTAGTCTCCAACTTTCGCATTATTCCTCCCCAATTGGTTGAAGGACTAATTAATTTACCGTATTCATTAATACCATTAACAGTATAATTATTCGATCCTCTTTCCTGAGGATAATAAGCTAAATCAAGTACTGCTAAATTTGTAATCTGACTTCCTAAATCAGGATCTTTATTGGGGAAAACCTCTGTTTCCAAAACCTCACGGGAATAATGATATGATTGCTGAGCAATTGTATTTCCATTCGCTAAAGAAATAGTTTTATTTACATTAGGAGGTGTAATAGAGGTGCTCCTAAAAAACAAAGGATCAATAGTATACCAAGCTAATTTTGCTCTTTTTGCACCATATTTTAAATTCTCACTAATCCCTGAAAACTCAGTTTCTGGATATTGAAAAATAATATCTTGCCCAGCACCTAAAGGTAAAGAAGCCATTCGCCAAGCTCCCATATTTCTAATATCAATTGAAGTTCTGCTTGATTCAAAATCATCTATATAAGACATCCCTTTATTCCCAATTGCACTATGATGTCCAGGTATAAGATGTGCAAATTCACCAGTTGCAATTAATCGAGATTTTGATTTTGTTTCAATTAAAGGCAACCAATCAACAGCTCTGGTAAGCCAAGGAGATTCAGTTTGATAATTCCCGTCTAATCCCCAAATAGTATTAGAAATTGGCTCTTCACCAGTATTAATTTTAGTGGTATATGGTCGCTCAGTTAAATTTAACATAGTTGCTCCAATTAAAAAATCTTGATTAATTTCATAATCGGCATGTAGCCCAATTAATGTTTTATTCTGAATACCAAACATGGAATTATTTTCTAAAGAAATTTTAATCGGCACACCAGAATTTAAAATTCCTTCATTAATAATAGTCACACGTCCCAACATATAATCAACTGTATAATCTTGATCTTCAGTTAACTTTTGTGAACCTGCAGTTACTGTAACTGAACCCTCAGGAACATTCATAGCATTCAAACGAATTTCAGCACCTGATGAGGATTGATAGGTTCCTTTTAACCTAAACTTATTGAGTTCGGGATATTGTTGAGCAACAGTAAGTGTGGAATCATATAGCGATTGATACACATATTTTTCAGCTATAGTTGCATCATTTATCTTATTGTACAAATAAGAACCAAAGGGTTCTCGAACAGGGAAAATTATTCTTCCGTTTGAAGCTTTAGCAGTAATCCCTTCAATAAAATCAAACACCCCATCCGATTGATTATCCAACTGCTGATTCAGTCGATCTAAATTCAATACTTTTATCAATGGAATTCCATCCAGAATTCCTTCTCCTAAATAATTTGTTAATGCTCCAGATTCTTTTGTGTTTTCATAAACAATATCCAACACAAAACCATCTCTACTCATTTGATACGCTCCTAAAGCATATACATTTTTCATCATTAAATCCCAAGTAGGAAGTAATGGCGTGAAGTTTGTCCCTTTTAACAATTTAACAATTAATGCTTCTGGCGCATTAGGTCCTGTTGAACTTAATTCTCCAACTTGATAAGTTTTACTACCTCTGGTATACTGAAATGCAACTGCTAAAACCTCATCATTATTTAGTGCCTGATTTAAAGAAATATATCCTAATTGAGTATGAATAGTATATTCTGATTCTGACAATTTTCTGGCACGTTCTAATTTTTCATAATCCTGTGAGGCAGCAAAAAAAGTTGAATAAGGAGAAAAAGTATTGCTAACCTGATTAATATCCCTTATTGCACTATGCTGATTTGTTAAATTATAAAAAAGATTATTAGTTTCATTATCAGGAACATCCTTATATATTTGAGAGCCAGCAAAATTAGAGTTAGTATTATATACTTCTGTCTCCCCCAAATCTAGAAAAGAAACAATGTTACGCGTATCATTAGTTGTACCTATTTTATTAGTTACCCAAACTTCAACTTTTGTAATATTTATTGAAGAATTTACAAAAGGTAAATTTGCTAATGCGACATCATAATTATCCTTAAAATAATGAGCCAAAAAGAAGTGTTTATTCGCTTCATATTGGTCAACATAAACATCAAATTCTGAAGTTTGAGCTCCACCACTTACTTCAATTTCAGAAGTAGTGCTTTTTTGTTGAGATAAAATACCAGTAATGGTTGTTCGTCCAAACTGCAACTGTGTTTTAAAACCGAAAAGAGATTGGCTACCTGTAATTAATGTTCCATTTAAAGGTAAGCTAACATTACCAACTTCTATCTTTTTTATAATTTCATCATCATATCCAGTATATTCCAATTTCATTTGATTCTCAAAATCAAAAGTACTTTCGGTATTGAAATTGGTAGTTAGTTTTAGTTTATCTCCAATTTTACCAATCACATTCATTTGTATCTTTTCTTGAAAATCAAATGAAGTTGTTTTTCTTTGTTCTTCAGGTAAAGCAGGATTATCCAATCTATTAATTTTTAAACCAAAAATGAGTTCAGCAGAACCTTGAGGACGAATATCAACAGAATTACCTCCAAAAATTTTATCAAAAGCCTGACCAGGAATAAATAATTTAGGTAAACCCAAAGCTGAAGTCTGATTCCCTGTACGTTCTTTTGATCTATCATTCCAATAATCAGCAATAGAATTTTTCATTTTATATTGCTGGTATTCTTTAAAGCCCAAAGTAATAGACCTTCCTAACTTAAGCCCTCCTACTTTATGCTGTAGAATATATTGATTATTCAGAATATCATAATTAACCTGTGACTTAATATTACCAGGGGTATTCATAAACATACCTCCGCTTTGATTACCAAAAAAAGGATATGCCAAAGTGGAGTCAGTAGATTGCCCCAACAGATGAGTCTTTGCAAAAATTAATGCAAAAACTAATATAAGTAAATTATGATTTCTATTGATTTTCAATTCCTAATATAGTAATTACATTTGACTTAATGCCATTCTCACTAAATCTTCAACAGTTACAATTTCAGGGTTTGATTTTAATATTTTATTTATTTTGCTTTCAGCCCCTTTTTTAGCAAATCCTAAAGCTAGTAATGCAGATAACGCCTCTTTCTTAATAGTATTGTCTATTACGTCAAACAATAAATCAGATGTAGGCATTCCTTTAGCAACCTTATCCTTTAAGTCAATAATAATTCTTTGAGCTGTTTTAGCACCAATTCCTTTTACACTTTGTACCGCTTTTACATCAGCAGTAGTAATATGATGAATAATCTCTTGAGGAGAATAGGTAGATAGTATTACCTGGGCAGTACTTGGACCAACCCCAGAAACAGAAATTAAATTTCGGAATAAATGACGTTCACTTTCTTCAAAAAAACCAAATAAAGTATGCGAATCCTCTTTTACTGAAAGATGAGTATATAACTTACAGAACTCGCCATCTATAGCTGAGAATGTTTGTAATGAGATTTTGATTTTATACCCAATTCCATTTACATCTACAACCACATAAGTTGGTGTTTTTTCTAATAGTTTTCCGTGTATATGTGTTATCATTTTTAACTATTTATCATTCTCTATATATACGGCAAATTTAATGATTTGAATACATTTATCCCCATAAAAAAGAAAACCCTGCGCTTTCGAGCAGAGTTTTAATTTATTATTTAAATAAATAATTATTTAACAATCAATTTTTTGACTGAAACAATTTCATTTTTCACTATTAAATTTCCAAAGTAAATTCCCTTACTCATATCCGTTAAATCTAATTTCTGAATCCCTTTCTCTGTAAGAATAATCTCTTTTATTTCATTACCTAATATATCAATTAATTTAAGTATTGCTAAATTTCCTTTAAAAGTAAAAAACACCATTCCATTGGTTGGATTAGGATAAAAATCACCAACTTCATTTAATACTTGATTCTCGTTAATAGCAGTAGGCATACAACTATAAGTTATCGTAACACAAGTTTCATCAGAAGGATTGTTTTCATCATAGAAACAATACTGAACAGTTGCAATACCAGCAACCCCTTCAGGTTTATAATATCCAGAATGAGCATCAGCATCATTATTTGAATAAGAAATCTCTTGTCCCGACCCTATCATAGTTACATTACTAGTGCCCGTAGTTGTTGGATAACATGCTCCTGCAAAACAATAATAAGAACCTCCCCAAGATGGAAGATAAGCTGGTAAACTTATATTTGTTTTTTGACAAATAACACTTATTGAATTTCCAGAAATATTTTTAACATCCAAATGATGCTCAATTTCAGTGTTAAAATCTCCAGAAAAAACTGTATCTCCTGTAATAACTAAACTTTGTGCGGCAACAAATCCAATTTGAGTAATTACTAATATAAAGAGTAGATTTTTTTTCATGCTTTTATTTTTTGCAAATATATAGTATTTATCTTAAAAAACTATTTATTTTTGAATACGTAAGACAATAAAAGATAATACCTTCCATCCAATCTAATTTTCGTATTCTTGCAAAATTATTTAATTAAAACAAAAAAAATGAAAAGACTATTACTAATTGCTATTGTTGCTATATTATCCTTCAACAATGCACAAGCACAAATTTTCTCAGAAGATTTTAATGCAGGTATTCCTGCTACATTTACACTTACTGATGTAGACGCTGTACCTGCACATGCAAATGTCTCTGCATTTACAGGTTCCTTTGTTGCCGGAACACTTACCGGACAAGATTGTGCTGGGAGCACTTCTTGGCTGAATCCTGTTGGAACCACTGATGATTGGATGGCAACACCTGCTATTACAATACCTTTCAGCGCCTCCCCTATTAGCTTGCAGTTTGATGCAATTGCACAAGACCCTAATTACCCTGACGGAGTAGAAGTTTATGTTTCAACTACTGGCGCAACTCCTGCTGACTTTACAAGTCCAGCACTTTATAATACTACAGCAAGTGGAGAAGCTACTCCTTGGACTACTAGATCAATTGATTTAACATCTTATGCAGGGCAAACAATATATATTGCTTTTAGAAATAATTCTAATGATAAATTTATTTTAGGTATTGACAATATTATTGTAAGTGAATTATTAAATGATAATGCTGAATTAGTTTCTGCAGAAATTGATGCTGTAATTGCCGGAAATAGAACAGTTGATATTGCAATAAAAAATATTGGAGCTAATAACATTACTTCTTTAAACCTTGAATGGGACTTTAATGGAGGAGCAACAAATCCTGTTAACATTACTGGCATTAATTTAACTACAGGACAAACACATACTGAAACAGTAAGTTTAGGAACTCTTTCGATTGGAGGTCCTTATTCATTCAATTCTATAGTTACACTTGTTAACGGAAATACTGATCCTGATTCAATCAATACTGATTTTACTATAGTTGAAATGATTCCAAACTGGACAATGACTGATTCATACGGAAATTCTATCACATTACATGATGAATTAGCTCAAGGAAAAATGGTTGTTCTAGATTTTATGGCGTCTTGGTGTACCCCTTGCGCATCTTCTACTCCTGAATTAAACACCATGTATGTAAATCATACTACAAATGGGATGGATAATCTAAATGTATTTGGAATTACAATAGAATCAACTGACAATACAACAGTTATAAATAATTTAGGATGGGGCGGTACTTATCCTAAATTCCCATTTACTGCAACAAATTATGACCAATACAATCATTATGAAAGTACACTAGGGTTAGGTTCTGGAGGAATTCCTTTCTTTATTATGATTTGTCCTAACAAAACAGATCCTGGAAATAGTACAATTATACAATCAGACGTAGGATTTTCTAGTGGTTTATTTAACTCCAGTTATGAAACTAAATTTGGGGCATGCCCATCAGCTGATAATACAAGCACAACAACTGCTATAAATGATATTAATTCAAACTTATCAATTTACCCTAACCCTGTAAAAGATGTGTTAACAATTGAGGGAACTTATACTTCAGCTAATATTCATGATGTATTTGGGAAATTAGTGTTAACTACTGAAGCACAAAAAACTATTGATGTCTCTGCTTTGAGTAATGGAGTTTACTTTGTAAATATCAATAACAATACCACTACTACTATTAAGAAAATTACTATCACTAAGTAATTTCTAAAAAAATAACTTATAAAAAACCCTGATAATAGTCAGGGTTTTTTATTGCATCATAAATCATATATTATTATTAAATTAGCCAACGATAAAACACAATTAAAATGAGAAAATTACTTTTAACTATAACTGCAGTTGCAATACTTTCAACCTTAAGTATTGCTCAAAACAGAACATTACCATCCGTAGATGTAAAAACGCTTAACGGAGGAAGCATGAATATTACAGCAATAGAAAATGACGGAAACCCAATTGTAATTAGTTTTTGGGCAACATGGTGCAAGCCTTGTAAAAAAGAATTGAATACTATTGCAGAAGTATATGAAGATTGGCAAGATGAAACAGGAGTAAAACTAATAGCTCTTTCAATTGACGATACAAGAACAATGACTAAAGTAGCTCCTTATGTAAATGCTTCTGATTGGGATTATGAGGTTTACCTAGATCCTAATGGAGATTTAAAAAGAGCCATGGGAGTATCTACAGTCCCTCATACTTTTTTATTAAACAGCAAAAAAGAAATAGTTTGGCAACATAAAGGCTATGTTGATGGAGATGAAAATGAGCTTTTGGAACAAATTGAAAAAATAGCAAAATAATGATCAAAAAAATAAGTCTTACTCTTACTATCGCCTGCCTAACTATTATATGTTTTGCGCAGGAAAATAGTGGGGAATTTCATGGTGACTTTGATTTAAACATGCAAAGCTACCAAGAAGATAAACTCATTGAAGCAGAACCTGTAGATGAAATTATACTTAATAATGCTTACCTAAATATTAATTATACACAAGGAAACTTTGCTGCAGGCTTGCGTTACGAAAGCTACTTAAATGCACTATTAGATTTTGATGATGATTATAAAGGAAACGGAATTCCATTTCGATATGCAACTTATACAATTGATGGGTTAGAAGTAACTGCTGGTAATTATTATGAACAAATTGGTAGCGGTTTAATATTCAGAAGTTATGAAAATAAAGGATTAGGAATAGACAATGCAATGGATGGAGTTCGGCTTAAATACATCCCAGTAAAAGGGATTTATCTGAAAACTTTTATAGGGAAAAATAGAACTTACTTTACTTATTCAGATGGAATTATTAGAGGAGCAGATGCAGAAGTAAACCTTAATGAATCCTTAAATTTTGAGTCAAAAACAAAAATAATTGTTGGACAAGGGTTTGTAAGTAGATTTCAAGCAGACAATAATCCTAAATTTAAATTACCTCAAAATATTGCAGCTTATTCAAGTCGCCTAAACATAATAAATGGAGGTTGGAATTATTCAGGGGAATATGCAATAAAACTAAACGATCCTATTGGCTCATTAACTGCTGAAGGGAATAATTATGCTAATGGAAATGCTTTAATGAGTAGCCTAGCTTATTCTCAGAGAGGATTTGGTATTATTGCTGAAATGCATAGAGTCGATCATATGGAATTCAGATCAGAAAGAGCACAAGAAAAACAATATATAATCAATTACATTCCAACCTTAACAAAACAACATACATATACTTTATTAGCCTTGTATCCTTGTGCAACTCAATCAGAAGGTGAATTTGGAACACAAGTTGATGTGTTTTATAAAATCAAAAAAGGAAGCGTACTAGGAGGGAAATATGGGACAAAAATATCATTTAACTTTTCGAATATTAGAAGTCTTGAAAAAGGAGTAAAATATGATACTAATAAAAATGAAATTGAAGAAATTAGCAGCTCTTTTAAAAATGATTACACTGATTTCACACCTAAGTTCTTTAGTAAAAATGGAGAGTTATTCTTTAATGATATCAATTTAGAAATCTATAAGAAAATTAACAAAAAAATGAAAGCTACAGGAATACTTGCAAGACAATCCTACAACAAGGATGTCTTAGAGGGAAAAACTCCTGGGACTTACGGAACAGTTAATTCTACCATTGCTATTGCTGATGTAAGTTACAAAATAAAAGAAGGTCATACCGTTCGTGTAGAACTTCAAGAACTCTTAGCAGATGGTGGAGATGGAAGTTGGAGCATGGGACTAGTTGAATATACCATCTCTCCTCATTGGTTTTTTGCTGTTCAGGACATGTATAATTGGGGAAATCATGATGTAGAAAAGCAATTACACTATGTAAATATTAACTGTGGCTTCCTAAAAGGAGCTAACAGAATTGCCATAGGATATGGGAAAAAGAGAGCAGGAATATTCTGTGTTGGAGGAGTTTGTAAGGAAGTCCCTTCCGCTAACGGATTTAGTTTAACAATCTCATCAAGTTTTTAATATGAAAAATATAATCACACTTTTTAGTTTTATTTTAATCATCACATCTTGTGATGTTGTTGAAGGCCCTTACCTTATTGATAATGGAGGAATTACTCCAGTTGACACCTCATCCAACACTTATGTTAAAAAAGTACTAATTGAAGATTTTACAGGACATACTTGTCCTAATTGCCCAGCTGCAGCTAAAGAGCTTGAAGCTATACATGATGTTTATGGTGATCAGATAATTGGGATGGCTTTGCATGTTTCAACTGGCTTTGCAGCACCACAGACAGGTTCAGGGAAATTTGAATATGATTTTAGAACAGAATGGGGAACAGAATGGGATGATTTTTTCGATATCTCTAATGCTGGATTGCCAAGAGGGATGGTGAATAGAACAGGTTATCCTGATGAACATAAATTAGGGAAAAACGAATGGTTGGCTGCTGTAATTACAGAATTAGAAAAAGAAATTGATTTTGGAATTAGTATTACAAGTGAAATGAATGAAGATGAAGGGAATATTACTATTAACACTGAACTATTAAATGATGTAATAGGAGATTATAATTTAGTAGCTTGCTTAACCGAAAGTCATATAATCAACTGGCAAAAAGATGGGCAGATAGAAAATGCATTTTATGAGCATAATCATGTTTTAAGATCTGTCCTTATTGATAAAAATTTAAGCACATCCTCTTCTTATTCTTCTGGAGATGAGATTATAGAACCTATCATTATAAACTTAACTACTTTAGAGCAATATAATATTGATTATTCTGTAAACACAGCAATTAACGGAAGTGGAAATGCAGGAGGATGGAATGCCGAAAACATGTCAGTAATTGCTTATATCTACGATAATACCACTAAAGAAATAGTACAAGTTGAAGAAGCGCATTTAAACGAATAAACTAAGAATATCAATTATGAAGAAAAATCTATTTACACTTTTGGCAACCTTTATGGGACTAACATCCTTTGGGCAATCAACAGGTCAGATTACAAGTATTCTTTCTGATGATATAACACAAGGAGAGCAAATTATTGAAGCTTACTTTACGCCAATGGCTGAAAGTTTTGGAGCAGGTTTAAATAGTGGGTGGTACAATACTGCCAAACCGCATAAGTTAGGTGGGTTTGATTTAACTTTTACTTTAAATACGGTTATCATACCAAATACTGCAGAAACTTTCAATATTGAAGAAACAGGAGGAACTGTATTTACTTCTTCTGAAGATGTAGCTTCTACTATTTTTGGTAACTCTGAAAAAACTTCAATGAAATATACTAATAGTAATACTGGTTTGTCAGCTGATTTTGACATGCCTGGAGGGCTCAAAATTCCAGCTCTACCATTACCAATGATACAGGCTGGTATTGGTTTAATAAAAAAAACAGCTATTGATGTAAGATTTATGCCAATGATGAATGTAGGGAAAAATATAAATGTGAATCTATTTGGGATTGGTGCAAAACATGATTTATTACAATGGATTCCTGTAGTTGGAGATGCATTACCTATGAGTTTATCCATTCAAGGAGGATATACTACTCTTAATACTGAGCTAAAAATAGCTGGGCAAGAAGTTTCTTTAAATACAAAGGCTACTACAATTAATTTAGTTGCTTCAAAAAAACTATTAATGGTAACTGCTTATGCTGGAGTGGGCTATAATTCTACTACTACTACTTTTGCTGCAGATGCTGATTTTGATTTAGGAGGTGTTAAATTTAATGAGAAAGTAGAAATAGATTTTGAAGGTAATAATAACGTAAGAGCCAATATTGGCCTAAGGTTAAACATTACCCTGGTAACAATTCAAGCAGATTATACTTTTGCTGAACATCCAACAGCAACTTTAGGTCTTGGCGTTAGCTTAAGATAATATGAAAAAGAAATTTGCAATATTACTTTTTTGTGGATTTTTTGCACTTAGTATCCAAGCACAAAACTTTGGAGGGGGAATAATTCTAGGACTTAGCACCTCACAGGTTTCTGGAGATAATTTGGGCGGGTTTAATAAAGCAGGTATTTTAGCTGGTGGTTTTATTGACCTACAACTTAGTACAACTTTAAAAGGTCAAATGGAAATGACTTTTATTCAGAAAGGAAGTAATAACGCAAATATGAACAAAAATAGCATTTCGGACATTAGTTTATCTTATGTTGAAATTCCTTTACTTTTAAAATATCAACAAAGCAGTACAATAGCGATTGAAGGGGGTATTGAAACTGCATTTCTAATTTCATCTTCTGACAATGATATTTACGGTCAGATTTCCGCCAATAGTACAAGAAAATTCAATACAACAGATATTAGTATTTTTATAGGACTTGATTATTTTATTAATCCCCGATTAATATTAAATAGCCGAATCAGTAATTCTATTCTACCAATAAGAGCTCATGCTTCAGGTGCTACTTTTCAACTTAATAAAGGACAATATAACTCTGTGCTAAGTTTTGCACTTCATTATCATTTATAAATGAATAAGAAACATAAAATTATAGTGGCTGTAACTGGGGCAAGTGGAGCGATATATGCCAAAGTACTTTTTGATAAATTAGTTCAATTAAAAGAACAAATTGAAGAAATTGGCGTATTGATGAGCGATAATGCAAAATATGTTTGGGAGACAGAACTAGACAATAAAGACTACAATAATTATCCTTTTACTTTTTATGAAAAAATGGATTTTATGGCTCCTTTTGCAAGTGGTTCAGCAAACTTTGGTACTATGATAATTTGTCCATCTTCAATGGGAGTAATGGGTAGAATTGCAGCAGGAATAAGTAATGATTTAACAACAAGGGCTGCTGATGTAATCCTAAAGGAAAGAAGGAAATTGATAATTGTTGCTAGAGAAACCCCTTATAGTTTAATTCATATTAATAATATGAAAACAATAACTGAAGCGGGTGGAATTATTTGCCCTGCAACTCCTTCATTTTACAGCAAACCACAAACTTTTCAAACTCTTGCCGCAACTGTAATTGACCGAGTTCTAATGCTAAGTGGATTAGATAATAAATCATATAGTTGGGGAGCAAAACAATAATTTATTAAGTTTTAGGTTATTATATTGTAAACATTAAAAGGCATGCTAGAATTCAGCAAAAAAATACTCCAGAAAGTAAGTTTTGATAAAAAACTATTTACAAAAGAATTACAAAAAAGTGCTAGATGGATAGAGAAGCATGAAGTGTCAGCTTTAAAGATTTGGGTACTTACTTCTTTTGCTCATTACAAAGACACCATTCTAGAAGTTTTTGACCAAGTATCCTAAAAAAGATTCCCTTGATCCGCAGGCTTTACTTTTCCTAAATGCTTAAAAGCTAATTCAGTTGCTTGACGCCCTCTAGAAGTTCGCATCAAATATCCTTCCATAATTAAGAATGGCTCATATACTTCCTCAATAGTCCCAGATTGCTCGCCTACAGCAGTTGCAATAGTCGTGAGCCCTACTGGCCCTCCTTTAAATTTATCAATAATAGTTATCAAGATTCTATTATCCATTTCATCAAGGCCATACTCATCTACATTCAAAGCTGTTAAAGAAAATTGGGTGATTTTCTTATCAATATTTCCATCTCCTTTTATTTGAGCAAAATCACGTACACGCCTTAATAAAGCATTTGCAATTCTTGGTGTGCCTCTACTCCTGCCTGCAATTTCAATAGCTGCATCCTTTGCAATACTTACATCTAAAATAAAGGAAGATCGGTTAACAATTTTAGAAAGCAAATCAGTTTTATAATATTCTAAACGAGAATTAATACCAAAACGAGCTCTAAGAGGTGCAGTTAATAATCCTGAACGAGTAGTAGCTCCAATCAATGTGAAGGGATTAATTTTAATTTGAACTGAACGCGCATTTGGGCCTGACTCAATCATAATATCTATTTGGTAATCCTCCATGGCCGAATATAGATACTCTTCAACTATAGGGTTTAATCTATGAATTTCATCAATGAACAAGACATCTCTATCTTCCAAGTTGGTGAGTAAACCAGCCAAGTCTCCTGGTTTGTCCAAAACAGGACCAGATGTAGTTTTAATCCCAACACCTAGCTCATTTGCAATAATATTTGCTAAAGTAGTTTTCCCAAGCCCAGGAGGTCCGTGTAATAAAACATGATCTAAAGCTTCCTCTCTTTCTTTTGCCGCTTCAATAAATACTTCTAAATTATCTACAATTTTTTTTTGCCCTTCAAAATCATCAAATAGTTTAGGGCGCAATACTTGCTCTATAGCTAATTCCTCTTCAGAGAAAGCTTCATTATCAGGGTTTAAATTTTCGTTCATGATATCAGCAAATGTAAACAATAATTGACAAAAAAAAAAGTCAGCAAAGCTGACCCTTAAGTTTTATATTAACAATACAGTTTATGTATGTAAGTGTTTACTCTCATCTAAGAAAGGATGATTTTTAGTTTCTAAAGGTTCTTTCGTTAATGCATTTAACACTAAGAAAATTAATAATCCTGCAAAACCTAATCCTATTCCAATCTCAGTAAACCCAATATGACCATGAGTACCTAAAGTACCAGGAGTTACCAATAAATAAGAATTTAACCAGTGTCCCAAAAGAATGATACAACTCACAAAAATTAATCTTCCATTGTTTCTTTTTGCATCTCTACTCATCAATAGAATGATAGGTGCAATAAAGTTAATTATCATTGAAAACCAGAATAAGAACTTATAATTTTCAACCTCTAATCTAGCTGTAAAGTAGGTTACCTCCTCAGGGATATTAGCATACCATATTAACATAAATTGTGAGAACCAAATATAAGTCCATACTAATGAAAATGCAAATATCCATTTTCCTAAATCGTGAATATGATTTTCATTTACATCTTTTAAATACCCTTTTCTTTTTAGGTAAAGCGTGAATAATAAAACTGTAGTAAAACCAATTGCACACCATTCAGCAAACACATACCATCCGAAAATAGTAGAGAACCAGTGCGTATCAATTGACATAATCCAATCCCAAGAAGCCATTGCTGAAGTTACAGCAAAGAACACCATAAACCATGCTGAGGTGCTTACTCCTTTAAAGTGAATAGCTGTACCTCCTTCTTTATCTTCTAATATTGATAAAGCTCTTAATTTCTTTGCAAAATAATTCCAACCTAATAAGTAAATTATTGTTCTGATAATAAAGAAACTTGCATTTAAATAAGCTTCTTTCCCAGCAATAATAGCATCATAGTCTTCATGACCAACGGTCATAATACCATCATGCAACCAATGATAAATATGATTCCAGTGCATAATACTTGCCATCATGATGAATAACATAATTAAACTAAATACTGGCAAAGCTGCCATAATTGCCTCAGGCACTCTTTTCAGTACAATTGACCAACCTGCTTCAGCAACATATTGTAGTGCTACAAAAAACACCCCAAATACTGCAATCCCTATGTAAAAATAAGTATTAAATAATAGTGCTGGCCAAGCTCCATGAGGGTTTGAAGTAAATCCGAAAATTAATGCAATTAATCCAATAGCCATTAATGCCATTGAAAAATTCTTTACTTTTTTATCTATTGTAAACATGCTTTATCTATTTTTTATTTACCTAAATTTTGTAATTCCTCTTGCACATAAAGAGTGATTTTCCATCTTTCCTCTTCATTAATTTGTGTAGCATGAGGGCCCATAGCATTCAAGCCATAAGTAATAGTATGGAAGATATGTCCTGCTTTTAATTCATTCATAGGGACTCCTGCTCTTCTTTTCAATTTCCCATCATTATAATGAGGAACTGCTGAATAAATTGCATGCTTAATAGTACCATCTCCTGCACCAGTTGCACCATGACAATGCTCACAGAACATTCCATAAAGAGCTTTACCTTCAGCTAAATTCTTGTCATTATTTTCAACTGGATTAACAGCTATTCCTCCTGCTAAATATCCCTCTAAAGTTCCGTCATAGTTAAATGTAGAAAGATGTCCTCTTGCTACTGTACCTTCAACAGGTTGCAATGCATTCATCCCTGTAATTGTATTCTCACCATAAGTTTCCAAAGATGGTGAACGATACATATTAGGCATAAATTCATATCCAGGATCAGAATCTCCTCCACAAGAAGA
>JABGVU010000031.1 GCA_018645865.1 Flavobacteriales bacterium | reverse complement strand
ATACATATAAATATACTATTTGTTCCCAAAATTCACGACACTTGAGGATATTGATTGTAACAAGTTGAACCTTGTACAAATACAAAGCCCTCGTCATAAACGAAGGCTTATTGTCTGTGGGCGTTGAGAGATTCGAACTCCCGACTTCCTCCTTGTAAGAGAGGTACTCTGAATCAGTTTGTCGAGAAGGAATGCCCTTTATTTTAATTAGTGTTAAACAACAATAAATATGAGTAAACAAAGAAAGAATAATTTATTGGCTTTTGATATAATTCGAATCACTAAGCGTTAATAAAAAAGATATTATTTGTTTTTTTTCTTTATTGGTTAAACCTAATCGATAAAGTGGGCCTGTTTTAATATCACCTCCTCTATTATAATAATCAATAACTTCATCTAATGTTCTATGGCTTCCATCATGCATGTAAGGAGATGTTATGCTAACATTAAAAAGAGATGGTGTGCGAAATGCAAACAAAGCATCTCTGCCATTCTCCACATTTCCACGCCCATAGTCATATCCAAGCTTTAAGTCGCTCACATTTGTACTATTGCCAGGTGACTGTAAAATTATTTTTCTTCTATATTTATTTACTTTATGGAATTTACCGTCTGTAAAATTTGGTAAAGAGTGACAATTTGAGCAATTTGCTTTCCCAAAAAACAACTCCATTCCTGATAATTCTTGATTAGTAAAACTTATATTACCATCTAAAAACTGATTGTAGCGAGTAGTTTTAGTGGAAACATCTATACAATAAGCTTTTAGTGCACTTATTACAAATGCTTGAGTATTTTCTGCTTTGGAAAGATTAAATGCATTAAAAAGAAGAGTATTTGAAAATACTAACTTATTTATGATTTCTTTTGATGAGCCAATTTCTATTTTTTGGAATAGAGGCCCTTCTATTTGTTTTTCAAGCGAAACAGCCCTACCATCCCAAAAATAATTGAGATACCGATTAACATTTAGTATTGATAAAGTATTTCGTGAAAGCACTTTACCGCGTATTAGTGCTCTTTCATATCCATCTTGGAACCCTTTTTCAGGTATGTGGCATGATGAACATGCAACTTGAGAATCATATGAGAGCTCCTTTGAAAAGAAAAGCTCTTTTCCAGCGTTGATCAAGAAAGTTGATTTTACATCAGTAATATCTTCTGAAGTGCTAAAAGCTGTGTTATAAAATATTACAAGCCCCAAAACAATCAGAAGAGAATAGCTTTGAGTTTTGAACTTGATAAGGCTTATGGAAGTTTAATCATATAGTGCGTCTATTTTCTAAAGAATTAAATTGATGTCCAACCTTCAACCCACCTTACTATGCCTTTTGCATTTTTAATGTCTACTTCTGTGACTTGCCTAAGGTTCTGCTGTCGACCATATTGAGGTTCGACCATTCGAATAATAGTCTCAACTTCTGCTTTAAAAACAAGTACACCCTCCTTATTTGTTTCGCCAAGAAAAACATTTGGAATGTGATTATAAACTCTTGCTCCCACCACTGGATCTCCATTATCCCAAGTTAAATTCAATTCAATTTTTATTGAGGAAATCTCATTCTTAACAGCATTATTTCCATTTGCAAAGACTGAAATCATTAGCATTGTTATTAGTATTACTTTTTTCATTTTTTTATTCCTTGTAATAAAACTTTATTAAATTTAAACCAAAATTTATTGTAAAATAAACTACAAATCAATTTGGTTTACATTAGCTATATATCTGAATACTTCTTATTAAACCAATAAAAAAAACCAATCGTGAAACTGAGGCTTTTAAAAGAGCGAGAGACGAGATTCGAACTCCCGACTTCCTCCTTGTAAGAGAGGTACTCTGACCTATTTTACCGAGGAGAAACGCCCTTTATTATTATTTTATTTTGTAGCATTCCCCGTTTAAACAGACTTCTCCATTTTCATTAACATAGAGCATATTATTTATTTTATCAAATGGCTCAACAGAATAATCAAGCTTTTGATTTGAGCTTTTGCCCTTTCTTTCAAATAAAATCTTACCCCAAACTCT
>JABGVU010000067.1 GCA_018645865.1 Flavobacteriales bacterium | reverse complement strand
CTAAAAGGGGTTCAATTATTACATTGTATTTTTATGCTACCAATTGTAAAGGTTTTTTATGGTCTGATGGTAGTTCGGCTCCAATTGTATATGGTTACCAAGCAATGAATTGGCCGAACTATTTGGTATGGGATACTTATCAGGAAAATTTTATCTTAGAAGTAGCGATCAAACCTTTTAAGATTAATATAGTTGGCCCTATTTGGATGCAAGGAAAATTAAGTGATTTACCTAACTTTGATAAAAAAGCTATCGCTGTTTTTGACATCACCCCAATGAGGGATTCTTTTTACAGCTCTTTGGCTTTAGATTTGGAATATTATATTCCTGAAACATGTAATCAGCTGATAAAAGATTGCTATACTGTTGTCGATTCAATGGGTTATTTATTGATTCATAAAAAAAAACGAAACATCGGCTCACTTGTCCATCCCGCATACAGAAAGCTTGTCGAATCAATTGATAAAAAGACGAATGTAATAACAGTCAATCCTGATACGTCTGCTTTGAAAGTAATTGAATCAAGCTTTGCTGTAATTTCAATGCCTTTTACTTCTACAGCGCTAATCGCAAGAGAATTAGGAAAGCCCTCGGTTTTTTATGATCCATCAGGTTTAATACAAAAAGATGATACAGCAGCACATGGAATTCCTATTTTAAGTGGACAAGAGGAACTAAAAGATTGGATGAGTAATTTAGTTAATGATAAAACTATATAATATTAAGTATTCTATTTTGATACGGAGAAAGTATAAAAACAATAAGAACAGCCTATGATAAAAATCAAAAACTTCTTTCAAATATTTTGTAATGAGTTTATTACTTGGATAGATTTCTTTATTAGATACACACCTGCTAGATTTGGTATATTAGTTAGAAAAGGTTGGTTCAAATTGCGTTTAAACCATAGCGAAACATTGCATATCCATTTTGGTTGTGAATTTGTTAACCCAAGTTCAATATCATTTTATGGAATAACAATAATTAATAACCATTGTTATTTTAATGCAGATGGGGGAACAATAAAAGTTGGAAATCACACCGCCTTTAATATAAATTCAAATATTAATGCTTCAGTTGGTGGAAATATTATTATTGGGGAGCACTGTGCAATTGGACCAGGTGTTGTTATGAGAACAGCTAATCATCGATATTCTGATCCAGATATACTTATTCAAAACCAAGAACATGATATAGCTGATATTATTATAGAAGATGATTGTTGGATTGGAGCAAACGCAATAATTTTAGGAGGAGTACATATTGGTAAAGGAGCTGTTATAGGAGCAGGTGCTGTAGTAACAAAAGATATACCTTCTATGGCAATCGCTGTAGGTGTACCAGCTAAAGTAATTAAATATCGTAAAAGATAAAATTAAAAAAATGAAAGAAAAATGCCCAGTATGTAAAAGTAATATTACTGAAATATTACGTAATTTTCGTAATACAAGTAATGTTTATAGCGAAATGAAGTTAATTCATTGTATTAATTGTGATATGGTATTTGCTGACCCAATGCCCAGTGAAAAGGCTATTGAGGATTATAATTCGACTTACTTTAGTAGTGCGCATGGTGATCAACCTCAAAGTGATATAGCAAATGCTTTCTTTTCTGGACTTGCACGATTACGAATAAGGCATGTAGAGAATTATCTTAAAAAGAAATCAGTTGATGTTAATAATATTCTAGAAATAGGTCCGGGAAATGGTTATTTTGCACAATACTGGCTAGAAACTAATTCGAATACAAAATACAATGTAATTGAAACTGACAGCACATACCATACTAATCTTAAAAAGCTAGGGATTCAGATTATAAATACATCAGATACTGAGAAATTAGAAGAAGTAGATCTCGTTATTATTTCCCATGTTCTAGAACATGTTATAGATCCATATGAATTTCTAACTAAGGTAACAAGTCGACTTCGTAAAGGAGGTGTACTGTTTGTAGATGTACCTTGTAACGATTGGATGCATAAGGCCAATGATGAACCACATCTTTTGTTTTTTAATAAAAATTCAATATCACATTTATTTCAAAAAATGGAGCTTAAGGATATTCAAGCAACTTATCATGGAGAAAAAATTGAAGATTTACAAAATCCTTCATTTATATATTCCTTTTACAAAAGGATACGTTCTAAATTAATTTCTTGGGGAATAGTAAAGCCATTTTCACGTGTTCAAAAAGGTATGGAATCACTTAATAATTCTCTGGAACGAGCAGTGATTTCTAATTATAAAGCTCATTGTGAGTCATTGAAACCTGCTTGGTGGTTGAGAGCCATTGCAATCAAAAAATAATAAAATAAGTATAATTTACAATCATAAATTTTTAAAAAAATGAAAAAAACATCTCTTGGTTCTTGGATTTCATTAGGGCATCCATCAATTGCAGAAATAATGGCTGATGCAGGTTTTGATTGGCTTTGTATAGATTTAGAACACTCGGTAATAGATTATTCTGAAGCGCAACAACTTATAATGGCTATTCAAGGTAAAGGCCTGAAGGCATTCGTTAGGGTTGGTGAAAATAATACTCGCGTTATCAAAAGAATTTTAGACGCGGGTGCTGACGGTATCATAGTACCTTCAGTAAATTCCGCAAAAGAAGCTCAAAAAACTGTAAATTCAGTAAAATACCCTCCTATTGGAAAAAGAGGTGTTGGATTGGCAAGAGCTCAAGGGTATGGTTTTAATTTCGAGAATTATAGAGACCATATAACCAAAGAAATTAAGTTAATAGTTCAAATAGAACATATACAAGCTATAAAAGAGCTTGATGCTATCTTACAAACTGATGGTGTAGATGGCACCTTTATTGGTCCATATGATCTTTCCGGTTCATTAGGGAAGCCAGGTGAATATGATGATCCAGAAGTAGTATTGGCACTAGAACAATATGAAGAAATAGCAAAAAAATATAATAAACTTATCGGTTTTCATGTTGTCACTCCAGATTATCGTTTGGTAATTGAGAAGCAAAAAAAAGGATACGATTTTATTGCCTTTAGTTTTGATGCATTCTTTCTTGGGAAAATAATACGTGACCAACTTAAACATTTAAAATAAAATAGTATATGAAAATTCTTGGAGTAATACCTGCTCGAATGGCTGCAACACGTTTTCCTGGTAAACCTATGAAACCTATCCTTGAAATACCAATGGTAGGGCATTGTTATTTAAGAAGTAAAATGTGTTCTTTATTGGATGAGGTTTATGTAGCTACCTGCGATCAAACTATAATTGATTATGTTGAAGGTATTGGGGGTAAAGCCATTATGACATCCAATGTTCATGAACGAGCAACTGAGCGAAGTGCAGAGGCCTTATTAAATATAGAAGCTTTGTTAGAAAATTTAAAGTTCGATATTATTGTTATGATTCAGGGTGATGAACCTTTGGTAGATCCTGAAATGATAGATGAAATAATTAAGCCATTGTTGAGTGGAGATAGACTGGTTTCAAATTTAATGGTAAAATTAACTTCTCAGGAAGAAATTAAGAATCCAAATACTGTAAAAGTGGTTATGGATTTGAATGAAAATGCTCTCTATATGTCAAGAGAACCGATACCTTCTATGGAAAAATTTACAGAAAAAATCGACTATTTTCGCCAATTAGGTTTAATAGCATTTACGCGTAAGGCACTTTTGAAATTTATTGCTTTAAAACCAACAAATCTTGAAATTATAGAGTCGGTAGATATGAATCGTTTTCTTGAACATGCTATTCCAATTCATATGGTGGAAACAATGTTTGAAGTAGACGCAGTTGATACTCCTGAAGATTTAGTCAGAGTTGAAGAAAAAATGAAAAAAGACAAATTGTATCATTTATATAAATCAAAAATTTAATGAAGGTTAAAGTTTCTACTATTGCATTCTCCAAGAATAAATATTTAGTTGAATGTCTTTTAAAAGAATTTCCTGATGCTGAAGTTAATATTGCAGGGTTAAGACTTAATGAATCATCCTTGGTTGATTATTTCTCCGAAACTGAGGCAGCAATTGTAGGTCTTGAGTTAATCACCCCTTCTATCTTAAAACAATTACCAAAATTAAGAATGATTGCCAAATATGGAGTAGGGTTAGACAATATAGATTTAAAAGCTTGCAAAGAAAAAAATGTTCAAATTGGATGGACAGGAGGTGTTAACAAAAGATCAGTATCCGAAATGACATTGGGATTTATGCTGATGCTTTCTCGTAATCTTTTTACCACATCTTATAAGCTAAAACAAATGGTTTGGGATAAAAAAGGTGGTACCCAACTTACAGGTAAGACCATAGGAATAATCGGCTTAGGTAATATTGGTAAAGATCTTGTTTCGCTTTTGCAACCCTTTGGTTGTAATTTTTTAGTAAATGATATTATAGATATTAGTGATTATGCAAGTCATCATAATTTAAGATGTGTTTCTAAAGATGAGATTTATAAGAATGCGGATATCATAACGATTCATACTCCTTTAAATAAGGAAACTTCAAATTTAATTAATTTAGAAACCTTAAAAATGATGAAGTCAACAGCTTTCTTAATTAATACAGCAAGGGGAGGAATTGTAAATGAAAAGGACTTGATTTTTGCACTTGAGCAGAAAATTATTTCAGGAGCTGCATTAGACGTATATGAATCGGAATCTGTTTTAAATGAAGACTTATTATTATTGCCAAATTTGATCTGTACTCCACATACTGGTGGCAATTCTCATGAAGCAGTTGTTGCCATGGGTTTGTCTGCAATAGAACATTTAATTAGATATAGAAATAAAACTAAATAAAAAAACAGATAACTATGAATAAATTAAAAGTTGCAATTGCTGGATTTGGTATAGTAGGGAAAAGACGTTTTCATTATATTAATCAGCATCCTTCTTTAAAAGTAACAGCAATATGTGAACAACATTCCTTTGAAAAGGGTTTAGAATACTCAGGAATTAATTGTTACACCAATTATCAAGATCTTTTAGATAAAGAAGAGCTTGATATTATTTTTGTTTGTTTAACCAACAATATTGCT
>JABGVU010000091.1 GCA_018645865.1 Flavobacteriales bacterium | reverse complement strand
TATACCCTTTTCACTAGATTACAGTAAGCTTTAAAACTAGAATTTGCACCACTTTTTGCACCGCTAACCAATCTGCTAAAACAAACTTAAAAAATTAATTAGATTCTTTGATTAGAAAATTATTCTTTTAAAATAACTTATTCAATAATCATCTTCTTTTCTACTGTTCCGTCATTGTATATGTAAAACAATAAATGATCTAAAGAAGATTGGATTTCTTGACCAAGTGTATTAATAATCTTTGAGAGATCTTTTACCGCAAGATTCTCTTGATTGTGTAAACTTGTTGTATTGGTTCCGACTTGACTAAAGAAATTCCAAATCTCTTCGCTTGCCCAAAAATCATCATTTCCCCATGGAGACACATCAAACCAAGCATGTAAACCATTATTTACTGTATAAAACCAAACTTTATCACCTGTATTCATATTCTGATATTTTGTTACATCAGTAATATTATTATCATTATTTATATCTAATAAAGAATAACTTGTATCTAAAAAACAAGAATTATAGAATGCCCAATCATCTACAATACTAGGTGCTGACATATAATTCCCGTAATTTGGAAAATTCCCTCCATTATAATAAATAACATTATCATTAGTTCCATGCAGCACTAATACAGAAATATTAGTAGAAGTAGAACAGGTATTCATGTAATCAAAAACTGTTCCTGCTAATGGAGCAATAGCATCAAAAACATCTTTACTCTGACATCTTGCTAAATGAAAAGACATATCACCACCATAAGAAAAACCAGTAGCAAATATTCTGTTTTCATCAAATTGATATTGATTTTGCAATGAATCATTTAATGCATGTATAAAATTAATGTCAGACAAACCACTACAGTTCCACGATGTGAGACCTGAAATTCCATTATCTCCATCAATTAAAGCTGTAGGATAGCAAACAGCAAAATTATTTTGATCAGAAAGAATATTAAAAGCAGTATTTAACATAATCTGCTCTCCATCCCCTCCCCATCCATGAAAAACATACACAATAGGTGAATTTGAAGGTAAATTATTTGGTATATGTAAATAAAATTCACGTTGAATATTATTATGAGTAAAATAAAATGGACCATCTTGACTAAATCCAATTAACGGTACACATAGTAATAGTAGTAATAGTTTTTTCATAAGAGCAAACTTACAGAAAATTTATGGGAAATAAAAAGAAAAAAAGTCGGGGTAGCAGGATTGCAGCCCACACTTATTTCACTAGATTACAGCAAGCATTTAAACTAAAATTTGCACCACTTTTTGCACCGCTAACCAATCTACTAAGGCAAATTTAAAAAATTAATTTAATTTTAAGGGTAACGAGTTATTTTATAAAATAACTTCTAAATCTTATGTTCTTGGGCTTGGTAATCAGTGTGTTACTCCCGAAAATCATTGATTCTCGGGGAGAAAAGTGTCGGGATGGCAGGATTAAAACTACAATTGACAACTAATTTATTAACTCAAAACAAAAAGTGTGGGGCTACTTTAAAATATAGCCAAATTGAAAAGCTAAAACATGATTAAAATAATAAATCTTTGGACCTGATTCAGTAAATGTAGAAAATTGCACATCATTAGCCTCTAAATCAATAGGCCTTCTTTTTTTAATTTGATGATAAACTGGATAATTAAATGCAAAACCTAACCCGAAATCTAAAAAAAACCTTTTACTAAACATTGTTCTTCTGCCAAAAGATAAATTTGGACCAACTGTTAATATAGTTGCATAATCACCACCACCATATGGAGACCAAGAAGAGAAGCTCTGTATAAAATTAAATCCTAATCCAGAAGATGTATAAAAATTATATTTTATAAACTTTTTGTAATTAACATTACTTCTAAACTCAGAAGCATCTTGATCGCCATCAAAGATATGTATTCTTGGTTTAAGATTAAACTCTATAGATTCAGAATCCGATATTTTATGATCATATCCCAAAGTGGTTCCAATAGCAGCGACTGACGAAACGCCTAACCCTTCATTCGTAAGAACTGGTGTAAACATGGAATAAATTGGGAAAAATCGAATTGTACTGTTTTGTGCTATTATTGAGAAAGATGAAAAGAATAATATGATGAAAAACATTTTCATAAAGCAAACTTAGTCAATAATTTGCTAAAAAAGTTAGAACTTAAGACTGAAAGGTTTATCAAAAATAAATTCATTCATTTGTGTGCTCATTATTTTTATTAATTCTGCGTTAGAAAGATCTCAACCTATACACTTTTGTATTTCTACTTATTCATAAAGTCACTTATTAGGGAGTGAAAGTGATGTACACCTTTCTCCATAGTTGGAGAAAATCGACCTTGTTTATAAAATCGAGAAGCAACTCCTTTTTGCACTTGTTGAACTATTTGTTCATCTTCAAGTTCTACTTTATCTAAATCAGCGCCTACTCCACTATCTAATCTACTCTCATCCCAAACATAGGATTTAAACTGCACCTTAGTTTCATTTACTGAAATTGGAGTTATGATATTTACTGATAATCCCCATGGGTAAAAATTAAGCATCAAGTTTGGGAATAACCAAAAGTAATAGGCAGCTATTTTTCTTCCATAATCTTTTGATTCTATAGGTAAGTCAAAACAAATATCATCATCAGATGCGATTCCTAGTTGAAGATTGGAATATTTAAAAGTTTCAACATCATAACTGTTAAAGTCCAATACAGCATTCAAATCAGCATGTACAAAAGGGATGTGAAAGCCTTCTAGGTAATTATCGCAATACAAAGCCCAGGAAGCCTTTACATAATAGTCTTTGGATAAATCTTCTCTGTATTTGAAATCCTCAATTGGCATCCATCCTACTCTTTCTTCTACATCCTTTATTAATTTATTAAATTCAATAGCAGGATCTAGCGATGAGAAAATAAATTGTCTCCATTTTGCAACTGCTACTTCAGGCAAGTCATCTTGCCGAGAAGGAAAATTTTGCATTCTTTCCGTTTTGGGCATAAATTTAAATTTGCCGCAAGTGTCAAACTGCTTACCATGATAACCGCAAGTGATGAGTTTATTAATAGTACAAGGCTCATTAATCAATATGTTTCCTCTATGGGTACAAACATTGGAAAAACAATTAATTGTACCCTTATTATTAATAAAGACTAGTGGTTCAGGCAATAGATCGCCTAAAAACTGAAATGGAAAGGAACTCCTGTTTTCTTTTAATTGATAATCATCTGTAATAAATTGCCAATTTCTAGAGAATATTTTCTCTAAGGTATTATTAAAGTTGTCTTTACTAGCATAAAACTCTCTCTGAAGAGTTGCTGCTTTTGTAATATCAACATCTATTTTTTTCATGATGTAAAATTAGAATTATAAATAAAAAGTCCTAACATAAATGCTAGGACTTTTTTGCGGAGAGAGAGGGATTCGAACCCCCGGTACATTGCTGTACGCTGGTTTTCAAGACCAGTGCATTCGACCACTCTGCCATCTCTCCGATTGTGGACTGCAAAAATAGAAATATTTTCAAATCGCACATCTTTTTGGCTTCTTATTTTAAGAATAAAAAATCCTTAGTTTTCTTTTAAGATTAACTATCTTAATATACAATGAATTAAAGCGTTTGAGCCTCTTATTTTTTATCATAAATTAATGAACTTACATTATTATCATTTCAGAAACTCTATATTTGCAAATATGATTACAAAGATTTTCTATTACCTTTTAATTTTACCAATATCTTTACTGCCCTACCCATTACTATATCTTTTTTCAGACTTTTTGTTTTTGATGATGTATCGTTTAATTGGTTATAGAAAGAAAGTTGTTTTCACTAATCTTAAAAACTCTTTTCCTAAAAAAAGTGATCAAGAATTAAAAGCTATTATGGCTGATTTTTATCGTCATTTATGCGATATCATTATGGAAAGTATAAAGGGATTTACTGTCTCAGAAAAACAACTTAGAAAACGCCTGATTATTAAAAATCCTGAATTCAGCAATTATTTTACTGATAAAGGACAGAGCATTATTTTTGTTGGTGGTCATTATAATAATTGGGAAATATGCGCACAAGCTTTTGCTATGTATTCTAATCATGAGTGTATTGGTATTTACAAGCCGCTTAGCAATGAATTTATCAATGATAAAATGTATACCTCTCGCTCAAAATACGGTATGAATTTAGTGTCAATGAAGCAAACTAAAAAATTATTTAAAGAAGGTGATAAACCAAAAGCTATTGTTTTTGGTTCGGATCAAAATCCATCAGACCCCAAAAGAGCGCATTGGGTAAATTTCCTAAACCAAGATACTGCAGTGCTTTTTGGTGTTGAAAAATATGCCAAAGATTACAACTGGCCTGTGGTGTTTGTAAGTATCAGTAAAGTAAAAAGAGGATATTATGAAGTAGAGTATTCCTTAATTACGGATAAACCAACTGAGCAGCCCCATGGGAAAATAACGGAAGATTTTACAAAAAGATTAGAACAAGATATAATAAGCCAACCACAATACTGGTTATGGTCGCATAAGAGATGGAAACACAAAAGATAAAAACAGCAGTTGTAGTCCTTAATTGGAATGGAAAAGCATGGCTAGAGAAATTCTTGCCTACCCTGCTTAATCATAGCCAAGAAGCTACTGTTTTTGTGGCTGACAATGCCTCTGCTGATGATTCAGTTGATTTTGTAAAAAACAACTTTCCTACCGTTCAAGTAATTGTAAATGCTAGTAATGGTGGTTATGCAAAAGGCTATAATGATGCTTTAAGGCAGATTGATGCGGAATATTTTATGCTTATAAATTCTGATATTGAAGTAACGAAAGGCTGGCTCTCTCCTGTTATTGATTTAATGAATACTGATAAGCAAGTTGCTGCCTGCCAACCTAAAATACTAGACTATCACAATAAGGCTAAGTTTGAATATGCTGGAGCTTCTGGTGGTTTTATTGATAACCTAGGATACCCGTTTTGCAGAGGAAGAATATTTGATGACATAGAAGAAGATAAGGGGCAATATAATGATGCTGTTGAAGTGTTTTGGGCAACAGGTGCTTGTCTTTTTGTACGTGCATTACACTTTAATGAGATTGGCGGTTTGGATGAAGATTTTTTTGCACACCAAGAAGAAATTGACCTTTGTTGGCGATTGAAAAATAAGGGATATAAAATTATGGTTCAGCCAAAATCGGTTGTTTACCATGTAGGTGGCGGAACATTGAATGCTGGCTCCCCTTTTAAAACGCATTTAAACTTTAGGAATAACCTGTTTATGTTATTTAAGAATTTACCTACTTCTGTCTTAGTTATAATAATTCCTACTCGCTTATTTTTAGATGGCATTGCTGCTCTTACTTTTTTTAATAAAGAAAAGGGTTTACAACATGTTTTGGCGATTGCAAAAGCTCATTTTATCTTTTATTTTGAAATACCTAAACTTATAGCTAAACGCCAGAAGATAAAGCAGAAAAATAACTTAACAGGAAAAACAGGTTATAGCATTCTTTTGCAGCATAAGATTAAAGGTGTTAAGCGTTTTTATGAGTTATAATTTTTTTATCAACTAGGTTTTCTTATAGGTTTCTGCTTATTACTTTCTTAAATGGCATATTGTATAATAGCAAAGTTGCTTATTTATTTTAAAGTTAATAATCCTGCCTTATAAGAATCCAAACCTAAACCGCAAATTACAGCCTTACAATTAGGAGATAAAAGCGACTTCTTTCTAAAATCTTCCCTAAAATAAATGTTAGAAATATGCACTTCGATAACAGGCGTTTCAATCGCTTTTACGCAATCCGTTAACGCGACTGAGGTGTGCGTATAGCCGCCAGCATTCAACAAAATATAATCGTAAGAAAAACCTACTTCCTGCAATTTATTAATAAGCTCCCCTTCTACATTGCTTTGGTAATAATCAATTACTAATTTAGGAAATTCATCCTTTAAAGTTTTTAAATAATCATCAAAAGAAATATTGCCATAAATAGCTTCTTCTCTTTTACCTAATAAGTTTAAATTTGGTCCGTTGATAATCATTACCTTCATAGCAAGCAAATTTATATAAATGAGTTGGGAAACATCCATAAAAGGCTTTAAATCTTACTTACAGATAGAGCGTTCACTTTCTGATAATTCCGTACAGGCCTACATTCGTGATGTAAAAAAGTTTGCTAACTATGCTATTTCTATAAAACTTTCGGAACTTAAAGTTACTAGATTAGATGTAAGTAATTTTTTATCTCAAATAAATCAAGAAGATATTTCTGCTCGTTCCCAGGCGCGTATTATTTCAGGCATAAAAGCTTTTTATAAATACTTAATTATGGAGGATTATTTAAAGATAAACCCTACTGAACTGATTGAAAGCCCCAAAATTGCTCTAAAGTTGCCCGATACTCTTTCATTAATTGAGATTGATAAACTTATTGCAGCAGTTGATTTAAGTAATAAGCATGGTGAGCGTAACCGAGCAATATTAGAGACCCTTTATAGTTGCGGACTTAGGGTTAGTGAATTAGTTAATCTGCAATTATCAAATATTCATTTTAAAGAAGGCTACTTAAAGGTTACTGGTAAAGGTGAAAAGGAGCGTCTTGCTCCTATTGCTGGTAGGGCGATTAGATATCTTACCATTTACATTAATGAGGTTCGTAATCATCAAGAAATTAAAAAAGGAAATGAGGATTTTGTTTTTCTAAATAATAGAGGAACTAAACTTACTAGAGTAATGATTTTCCTTATCATTCAGAAGTTGACTAAAAGAATAGGATTAACAAAAAAGATTAGCCCCCATACTTTTAGGCATAGTTTTGCTACTCACCTAATTGAAGGAGGAGCTGATTTGCGTGCTGTACAAGAAATGTTAGGGCACGAAAGCATTACCACAACTGAAATCTATACACATTTGGATAATGAATACTTAAGGAGTAATATCATTCAATTTCACCCAAGGAGCTAATGCAATTAAGGCATAACATATTAAAAATGTACTTATTAAAGGCAGTGATTTGGTTTATGGTTGCTATGCCTATTATTGTTTTGTTTTTTCAGGAACATGGATTAACTTTAACTGAAGTGATGATACTACAGTCCATTTATTCTTTTTCAGTTGCCTTATTCGAAATCCCGTCAGGTTTTATTGCTGATGTTTTTGGCAGGAAAAGAACTATTCTACTCAGTACTATGTTCACTTTTATTGGGTTTCTGGTATTTTCGTTCTTTGGTGGTTTTTATACCTTTGCAATTGCACAAGTTTTAGTGGGGATTGGTGGTAGTTTAATGTCAGGGAGCGATAGTGCAATAATCTATGACACTTTACTTGAAACTAATAGTAGAGTTACGTATACAAAAATCGAAGGAAGGACTTATGCTATTGGTAATTTCTCTGAGGCCTTTGCCGGAATTTTAGGCGGTTTCTTAGCAGTAGGCTCTATTTATTTACCTATTTATGTGCAAACTTTTATTCTATTTTTTAGTATCCCTATCGCCTTAACATTGATCGAACCCTCTATGCATAAAGAAAAGGAATTGGATCGATCCTTAACAGCTATTTTGGAGGTTGTAAAGTTTGCATTGGTTGACAATAAAAAACTAAAATGGCTTATCATCTATTCTTCTGCCATGGGAGTAGCTACTTTGTCTATGGCATGGTTTGCTCAGCCGTTCTTCAAAGCCATTAATATTCCGCTTACTTACTTTGGGCTTCTTTGGGCGTTCCTTAATTTTTCAGCAGGACTTACTTCTTTTAATGCACATCAATTGGAGAGAAAAAAAAGTAATTATAAAATGTTGTTTTACTTATCGTTAGCCATGACTACCTCATTCATATTATTAGGCTTTAATGCTTCAGTTTTTGGACTTATTTTTATTTTCTTTATTTATTTGTTAAGGGGATTAGTAACGCCTATTTTGCGTAATTCAATTAATGAAAACACTACTTCCAACAAGCGTGCTACTGTACTTTCAATTAGGAGTTTAGTTATTAGAATATCCTTTGCTTTAAGTGCACCGATACTAGGTTATATTGCAGATAATTATTCTTTATCCATTTCCTTTTATGGTTTAGCTATTGTGGTAGGTTTCTTTTCAATCTTATCGACAATTAAGCTGTATAGAATAAGATAAAAGTATAATTTTGCAATATGAATAAACTCAAAGAAAAATGGGGAATTACTTCTAACTTCCAGATTATAATAATTTTATTAGTATTTTCAATTACAGGTTCTATTGCTGTATGGATTGCTAAGCCAGTTTTAAATCTAGTTGGTTTGGATAAGAAAGGTGTTTCTCCTTGGATATTTTGGCCTATTCGTATTTTCATCATCTTTCCTATTTATCAAATACTTATTGTAGTTATTGGCGCATTGTTTGGTCAGTTCAAATTCTTTTGGGCTTTTGAAAAAAAGATGTTATCTCGTTTAGGATTTAAACGCTTTAAGCAGGACTAATTAATTCCTTTTCTTAATTTTGGCATCCTTAAAACGAAAAGATGAAATTAATTATATCCTTAGCAACACGCCTTATCCCTAGGCATTACCTTCAACATGTAAGTCATTTCTTCTTACAAATCTTTTCTCTTTTTATGAGAGGAAATAAATTTGAAGACCCAATTAATGGAAAAACTTACAGAAAACTATTACCTTATGGAAGGTTAATCTCGCGTGAAAATGCCATTGCTCCTGATAGTATGAGCTTGGAAAGACACAGATTGATGTGGTTATTCATGAAAGAGAAAACTAATTTTTTTACAGTTGATTTAAAATTCTTACATATTGCTCCCGAGTATTGTTTTATCAAACTATTTAAAGGAATGAAAAATTTGGACTATACTACTGGAGATTTAATCTCTCCTTGGGCAGATGTCAAGATGGATGTACACGATATTCCAATGAAGGATAACTCATTTGATGTAGTAATTTGCAATCATGTATTAGAACATGTAGAGGATGCTCATAAAGTAATGACAGAATTCTACCGAGTAATGAAACCTGGTGGTTGGGGAATTTTTCAAGTCCCTATTGATACCAATAACCCAAATACCGAAGAAGATAAAAGCGTAACTGACCCAAAGGAAAGGGAGCGTCTCTACTGGCAAGATGACCATTTAAGGTTATTCGGACTTGACTATGGTAAAAAGTTAGCTGCAGCAGGCTTTAAAGTAACTGAGAGTGATTTTATTAATGAGTTATCTCCTGAATTGGTGGAACGATATGCATTACCTAAAGATGAAATCGTTTATTTCTGTGAAAAAGCATAAATTATATGTCAGCTCAACTTTTAAAATTATTAGAAGGTAGGGTAGATAGAAAAAAGATTATTACAATCCTAAATAATGGTGTTGACAATAAAGGCTTTAATTTTCTTGTTAGTCATATGCAAAAACATGTGAAGTCATCCTCTTGGCGTTCAGCATGGATCATCAATAATGCTATGGATAAGAATGATATTAGACTTAAAAATTTATTAACTAAAATTATACAATCAATTTCTGACAAAGAAGATGGGCATCAAAGAGAACTACTGAAAGTGGTAATGAAAATGGAACCATTGAATGAAGATGCTGAAGGTTACTTTTTTGATGTATGTATTAATCTTTGGGAGGAAGTGAATAAACAACCTGCAGTACGCTATTATGCCGGCTGCTATATACTTACTATAGCTACAAAATATCCTGAGATAAAAAATGAGCTAGGAGTACTATTTGGAGATTACTATATACAAAGCCTCTCCCCTGGAATAAAACAGATTTTTGAAAGAAAACTAGCGGAATTAAATTAATGAAGAAACTCTTAATCATATTACTTATAAGTACTCAATTTTTAAATGCTCAAAATTTAAATAACTTAAGTTTTGGTACTGACTCTACTTTTGAAGTTATTAGTTGGAATATTGAATGGTTTCCAAAAAACGGACAAACTACTGCTGACTCAGTAAAAACAATCATCCAAAGCTTAACTGCTGATGTATATGCACTTCAAGAGATTGATGATACCACTCTTTTAAAACAAGTTATAAGTACTATTCCTGGTTATGTTTGTCATTTTAAAAGCAGTTATTACGGAGGACTGGCTTACGTGTACAATACCAATACAGTGCAAGTAAATAAAAAATATGAAATTTATACTTATCAACCTTTTTGGAATGCTTTTCCCAGGTCACCACAAGTATTAGAGCTTACCTTTAACAATGAAGACTATGTGATTATAAATAATCATTTTAAATGTTGTGGAAACGGAAGCCTAAACATTAACGACCCTAATGATGAGGAAATGAGGAGGTTTACTGCTGTAACACTTTTAAAACAATACATAGATAGTTTGTTTATTGATGAAAGAGTAATTATTGCAGGAGATTTAAATGATATTTTAACAGATTCTGTTAATAATAATGTTTTTCAAAGCATTATTGATGATACTTTAAACTATATGTTTGCTGACTTTCCTATTGCTTTAGGAAATCCAATTGATTTTTCTTATCCCTCTTGGCCATCACATCTTGATCATATCCTAATTTCTAATGAGTTATTTGCTGATTTTTATAAACCTAATTCTGTGCTATCATGCATAAGAATTGATGATTACATGAGTAATTGGACTGCTTACGATAATAATATTTCGGATCACAGGCCTGTTGGCTTGAAATTACAAGTTGATGCCGTGATTAGCAATAATTTGGAAATGGAACCTAAAGGTAAAAACCTTATTAAAGTGATTGATGTTTCAGGAAAAGAAACAAAACCTAAAACCAATACTCCCCTATTTTATATGTATGAAAATGGTAATATAGAGAAAAGAATAGTAGTTGAGTAACAATCCTAATAAGAAATATAAATAACCTTTTTGGTTTCAAAAAACTCTTCTTCAAATAAATCAGCTATTTCGTGTTTAGAATGAGGTATTCCTCTTAATTCTTCTGATAAATCCCCACCTTTTAGATAAAGAATACCATTATTAAAAACATTCTTATGGGTATTATTAAATTTCTCTTTTACCCATTTCTTAAAGTCTTTCATATTGGTAACGGCACGACTTACTACAAAATCAAAAGTTTCTTTTATATTTTCTGCTCTTTCATGCATAGTACGTACATTGGTAAGTCCTATTGCACTACTTACTTCATTCACTACTTTTATTTTTTTACCAATACTATCTACTAGTAAAAACTCCACTTCAGGAAATAGTATTGCCAAAGGAATTCCAGGGAAACCTCCTCCCGTACCAATATCTAATATTTTGGTTTCTTTTTTAAACTGAATTATCTTTGCAATTGCTAAGGAATGTAAAACATGGTTGATGTAAAGTGTTTCCATATTCTTTCTGGAAATCACATTTATTTGTGCATTCCAATATTCGTAAAGGGGCTGTAAATCAGCAAACTGTTTAATTTGTTTTTCCGTTAAATTAGGAAAATACTTGTGAATTATTTGCATCTAGTAAGCATCCTTGACTCCAGACATAATTTTAAATAATTGCTCTCTACTTCTGTGTAATTGCGCTTTTACTGTTCCTAAAGGAACATCTAGCGCATCTGCAATTTCATCATAGCTTAATTCTTTAAAATATCTTAGTTTTACTAAGTCACGATACTTTGGATTTAACTGGTCAACAATTTGACGCAATATAGCTATCCTTTGTTTTTTTTCCATTTCCTGTTCAGGATTCAAATCCTTTGAAATCAAATCAAAAGTATTTCTTCTCTCATCTTCACCCAACATCATCCTGTCTATAGAGATAGTAGGTAATTTATTTTTTCGCAAATAGTCAATACAATGATTTCGAGCAACTGTGTACAACCAAGTGCTAAAGGTATAACTAGGAGTATATAAGTGCAATTTCTTAAATGCTTTTCCTAAGGATTCAATAGTTAAATCCTTCGCTAATTCCTGATCTCCTACTTTTTCATACAACATAAAGTAAAGCGGGTCACGGTATAATTTCATTAACTCATTATATGCTTTTGGATCTCCATCTTTCAATGCTCTATTAATTAGTTTTAAATCTCGTTTTCCTTTTTCAGTCAAATTATTTATCATCTACTCCATTTTTTTGGTTTACTTACAATATTCAATAATACAAAAATTCCCTGTATACATAAATACATTATTTCGTATACAGGATGCATCCAATATAGATCCATTACTTTTAAAATCTTCATTGCTTTATAATTTACTAGATATGAAAGAAAGATCTTTACTCCTAATAATATAATACAAAATTGCAAAGGTGCTTTAATTAAAAATAATAGAAAAAGAGCAGCCCAAAACAAAGTCTGAGCATAAGGATATAGTGTTAAAAGAATTTTAAATTTTGTTTTATAAAGTGATGCTGTTGTAATATGTCTTCTTTTCTGATACGCCCATTCTCGCCATTTTTCTATTACTGTTGATGTAGTGTGTGCTTGTTCGGTGATTTCAATACTTACATTATTTTTATTTGCAATTTCTTGTATAAATAGATCATCATCCCCTGAAGTAATATGCAAGTGATTGGCAAAACCTTTATTCTCAAAAAATAATGATTTTTTATACGCCATGTTGCGCCCTACCCCCATGTAAGTTTGACCTGCAAGCGCATAAGAAAGGTATTGCTGAGCAACATTAAAAGTATCAAATCTAATGAGTTTATTTAATAAGCCTTTTTTTCTTTCATAACTTCCATAACCCAATACAATATCAGCTGAATTAAAATTACTGCACATTTGCATTGCCCAATTTTTAGAGTTAGGAATGCAGTCCGCATCGGTTAATAGTAATTGCTCATACTTCGCTGTTTTAATCCCTAATGTAAGAGCAAACTTTTTGCCTGGTCGTTCATTGATGTGTTTCTCAATAGTTACTACAACTAAGTTGTGGTATTGTTTTTTAAGTTCCTTCAATAAAACAGTCGTATCATCAACAGATTGGTCGTTTACTACTATTATTTCATAATTAGGGTAATCCTGATTCAGAATTGCTGGCAATTTTTCCTTTAGGTTATGAAACTCATTTTTAGCGCAAACAATAATTGATATAGGTTCGCTAAAATTTAAAGCACTTGATTTGTAAATATTTAATTTTAAGAAAAAATAAGAGTAATAAAAAGATAGTAAGCCTAAGCTTAATAATGTTGTTGCTAATAAAGGATTAATAAACATTTAATTATTGAGCTAAATAATTAAGAATATTCTTTTCAACTCTGTTAATCACATCACTTAGATCTTCTTTTACAAATTTATCGCCAGTAATATATTCAAACAATTCAATGTATCTTTCTGATACTGAAATGCAATATTCTTCACTCATTTCAGGGATAGATTGCCCTTCTTTTCCTTGGAAATCATTTTGAATTAACCATTGACGAACAAACTCCTTTGAAAGTTGTTTCTGTTGTTTTCCGTTTGCAATATTTTCTTCATAACCTTTAATATAAAAATAACGGGAAGAATCAGGTGTATGGATTTCTTCAATTAAAGTAATTACACCATTCTTGTCTTTCCCAAATTCATATTTAGTATCTACAAGAATTAGACCCTTTTTAGCTGCAATTTCAGTTCCTCTTTGGAAAATTGCTCTAGTATATTTCTCAAGCTGTATGTAATCCGCTTCAGAAACAATTCCTTGTGCTAAAATTTCCTCACGGCTAATGTCCTCATCATGTCCTATATCAGCTTTAGTAGTTGGTGTAATTAATGGAGTGTCAAATTTTTGATTTTCCACCATTCCACCAGGCATCTCTACACCACATAACATTCTTTTTCCTGCTTTATATTCTCTCCAAGCATGTCCTGTTAAGTATCCTCTAATTACCATTTCTATCATGAATGGATCGCACATCTTACCTATTGTTACGCTAGGATCAGGAGTTGCTTCCATCCAGTTAGGTACAATATCAGCAGTGGCTGTTAGAAATTTTGCAGCAATTTGGCTTAGCACTTGACCTTTGTAAGGAATTCCTTCAGGTAGAACATGGTCAAAAGCTGATATCCTGTCAGATGCTACCATTACTAGTGTTTCGTTATTTACAGTATAAACATCTCTGACTTTTCCTTTGTAGAATTTTGTTTGTCCTGGTAATTGAAAATTTGTACCTTTAATTGTGTTATTCATTATTTTGGTTTTTATATGCTTTAATTATATCTTTTACTAATTTATGTCTAATTACATCCTTTGCATCAAGGGTTGCAAAACTAATATCCTTAATGTCTTTTAATGTGTTAATTGCGTTTATTAATCCTGACTCTTGATTTCTTGGTAAATCAATTTGAGTTTCATCACCTGTAATAATGAACTTAGCTGACCTTCCCATTCTTGTTAAAAACATCTTCATTTGCTGCTCAGTAGTATTTTGACCTTCATCAAGTATCACAAATGCTTTATCCAAAGTGCGCCCTCTCATAAATGCTAAAGGAGCAATCTGTATCGTTCCGTTTTCTATGTATTCATTTAATTTTTCTATAGGAATCATATCAAAAAGCGCATCATATATAGGCTGCATATAAGGATCTAACTTTTCCTTTAAATCGCCAGGCAGGAAACCTAAGTTTTCTCCTGCTTCAACAGCTGGTCTAGTAAATATTATTCTTTTTACTTCCCTGTTTTTAAGAAATTTAACGGCAATGGCTACAGCCGTGTATGTTTTTCCTGTTCCTGCTGGGCCAATAGCAAATAGCATATCGTTTATTTCAATCTCCCTAATCATTTTGCGTTGGTTAGCAGTTCGTGCTTTTATTACTTTACCATTTTGTCCGTGTAAAATAATATCATCTTTTGTTTTCAGAATTTCAGACTCATTCCCCTCAACTAAACGTTCAATTTGACTTAAAGTTAGTGAGTTATACTGATTAATGTGTTTTATAAAAGCCGTTAATTTCTGTTCAAAATATTTAATCTGATCAGTACTTCCTATTATTTTTAATCGTTCTCCTCTAGAAACAATCTTAATTTGGGAAAACAAAGTTTTTATCTTGTCTAACTTCCTATTATTAGTTCCAAATAGTTTTACTAACTCAATGTTACTAAGTGTTATTAATTTTTCACTCATTAATTATACTGTTCATAGATTTATATTAATTTTGAGTCTACAAAATAACAATATTTAAACTACTTCATCAATAGCTTTTCATAATAAATGGCAATAATTACACTTACTACTGATTTAGGAACAAAGGATAGCTATCTTGCATCAGTAAAGGGAAGCATTTATAGTCAGCTTGATGATGCTAGAATTGTTGATATTACGAATGATATTACTGCATTTAATATACCACAAGCTGCTTTTGTATTGCGTAATTGTTATAAAGATTTTCCTGTTGGGAGTATTCATATTGTAAGTATTGATGATGAATTAAGTATTGAAAATGAGCATTTAGTGGTAAAAGCAAATGGCCATTATTTTATTGGGACTGACAATGGGCTTTTTTCTTTACTACTGAATGAGATGAAAGCAGAAAAGATAATCCAATTAAATATTGTTCAAGAATCAAATTGTTTAACATTTGCTACAAAAAATATTTTTGCTTCTGCTGCTTGCCATTTAGCTAGAGGGGGAACAATGGAGATGATTGGCACGATAGTTAACGATTATCTTGTACATAGAACAGATTTAAAAGCTGTAAAAGAAAAAGATTTAATTAAAGGAGTTATCGTTTATAATGATAATTATGGAAATGCTATCACTAATATTGATAAAGCTATGTTTCTAGATATTCAGAAAGGTAGAGATTTTATTATTTATTATGGTAGAGAGGATGAAAAAATCACTATTATTTCTGAAAAATATAATGATGTTCCTCCAGGAGATAAGCTAGCTATTTTTGGAGAAAACGAACAACTTCAAATTGCGATGAATAAAGGCACAGCAAATACCTTATTAGGATTAAAGTTACATGAAATTATTAGAATAGAATTTAGATGATTGCACTCTTTAGAAAAGAAATAAGTGTCTTTTTTAGTACGCTTATTGGTTATTTAATTATTGGTATTTTTCTATTGATAAATAGCATTTTATTATGGTCGGATTTTAGAGATATGAATATCCTAAGCTATGGCTATGCTGACATGGATATTTTTTTCACTTCCGCTCCTTTGTTCTTTTTATTGTTTATCCCTGCTATAAATATGCGCGTTTTTACTGAAGAATACACATCAGGTACTATTGAAACTTTAATTACTAAGCCAATTACTTCACTGCAGATTGTCTTAGCTAAGTTTTTAGCTGTTTTTGTTTTGGTGTTATTTGCCATACTGCCGACATTAATTTATGTAGTTAGTATTTACTATTTAGGCGAGATTGTTGGCAACCTTGATTTAGCAGGTGTTATGGGTTCATATTTTGGTTTAATCTTTTTATGTGCACTCTTTTCAGCTATTAGTATCTTTTCCTCATCTATAGCAAGTAATCAGATTATTTCCTTTGCATTTGCTATTTTACTAAGCACTTTATTTTATTTTGGATTTGATGTACTAAGTGAACTTCCTTTTTTGCAAAATTTTGATTTGATTATTCAGCAAATAGGAATTTCTTTTCATTATGAAATGATGAGTAAAGGTCTTGTTAAACTTTCGGATATTATTTACTTTGTATTATTTACCATTTTATTTATTAAGCTTACTGAACTTGTGATTGCTGAAAGAAAAGTATAATGAAGGCTAATAAATATATATCAGCAGCTTTACTTATTGTACTTGTAGTATTTATAAATATACTCAGCAGCTTTATTAATTGGAATCTTGATTTAACAGCTGATAAAAAATATTCTTTTGCTAAGGCATCAACTGCAATAATTAATAGTTTAGAAGACAAATTATTTATTAAAGTATATCTAGATGGTGATTTCCCTTCGGAATTTAAGAAATTACAAAAATCAACAGAAGATTTGCTTAAACAGTTTAAGGCAATAGGGAATAACAATATTGATTTTGAGTTTATTAATCCTAACAATGTTGCTAATGATATCGAAAAATTAGCTTTATTCAAACAGTTAGTAAAACTGAAGTTATCCCCTACTGATTTAGAAATTAAAAAAGATGGAAAACAAGTAAATCAGATTATTTTTCCTGGAGCAATTATTTATTATAAAGACAAACAATCAGCTGTCAATTTTTTAAAGCAATCACCAGGAGAAACGCCAGGAAGTAATATCAATACCTCTATAGAAGCGCTTGAATATGAATTTGTATCAGCTATTGAACATTTAACC
>JABGVU010000028.1 GCA_018645865.1 Flavobacteriales bacterium | reverse complement strand
AATGGGTGACTGATGGGACTCGAACCCACGACCCCCGGCACCACAAACCAGTGCTCTAACCAGCTGAGCTACAATCACCATTTAGCGGCTGCAAATATATAATTTTATACTATAATGCCGAATAAACTATATATATTTGTTTCCTTAATGAGAAGCAACTTAGAAAAGATAAAAATACAGGTGGAGGGAATGACCTGTACCAACTGTGCAACCGGAATAAAAAAACACTTAATTAACAAAGGATTAGAAGATGTTAATGTAAATTTTTCGACTGGTGAAGCAAGTTGCAATATTGACGATTTACATAACCAAAATGATATCGAAAATATAATTCAAAAACTAGGCTATTCAATCATAAAGCCAAATAACGAAATCAAAAAAAAGATTTCGAAAGTGGAAAGATACTTTTACTCAGCTCTTGTTTTTACACTTCCTTTATTTTCTCACATGTTCTTTCCTGAAAGTTTTTTGAAAAATCCTATTTTACAATTTTTCTTATGCCTACCTGTTTATTTTATTGGCATTCTCTATTTCGGGAAAAGTGCTTGGGCCTCTTTGAAAACAGGAATTCCTAACATGGATGTGCTTATATTTATTGGATCTTCAGCAGCATTTTTATATAGTATTTATGGATGGCTAATCTTTGGCGGAACAGCTGAAATGCATCATTATTTATTTTTTGAAACTACAGCTACTATTATTACCTTAGTACTTCTAGGAAATGTACTTGAACATAAATCCGTACAAAAAACAACCACTGCTATTCGAGATTTATCTTCTATTCAAGAAGTAATTGCAAAAATTGAAGTAAACGGAATAATTAAAGAAGTAAACTTTGATGACATAAGAGTTGGTGACATACTAATTGTAAACTCTGGAGATAAGATACCTACTGATGGAATTATCCTTTCTGGCTCAGCCTATATTGACGAGTCTATGATAACAGGAGAAAGCATACCTATAAATAAAAACAAAGATGCTGACGTAATTGGAGGTACAATTATTACAGGTGGTAACGTGAAAATAAAAGCTAGCAAAGTAGGAAAAGATACTTTACTATCTCAAATAATTGAACTAGTAAAAAATGCACAAAACAACAAGCCAAATATCCAAAAAATAGGAGATAAAGTAAGTGCAGTATTTGTTCCAGTTGTTCTTTCTATCGCAATGTTAACCTTCTTTATTGGTCATTATTATTTCTTATTAAGCATGCAAGAAGCTTTGTTAAGAGGAATTGCTGTGTTAGTAATCTCTTGCCCTTGCGCTATGGGATTAGCCACACCAACTGCGGTTATGGTGGGCATTGGTCGTGCTGCAAAAAATGGGATTCTCATTAAGGGCGGTGATAGCTTAGAAAGGTTAGCTAGTATAAAAAGTATAGTGTTTGATAAAACGGGGACTTTAACTACAGGCAAATTTATTATATCAAATTTTAATGCAATTAATGAGGATGGACAAAAGATAAAAAATATTATCTATAATATTGAGCAACACAGTTCTCATCCTATTGCCAAATCATTATGCAGTGCATTTAAGGAAAATAGTAGTCCGTTGGAATTAAACAATATTATTGAAGAGAAAGGAGTGAGTATAAGCGCTAAGATAGATGATGATTTATATACTATTGGCTCTTCAAATATTCACCTTTCAGCTGAGAGACATGATTTATTTGTATTAAAGAACAATACACTAGTTGCTACATTAGATATTAGTGATGAGTTAAAAATAAATATAAATTTAGTTATTTCATCCTTACATAAAGCCGGCTACACTACTACCCTTTTAAGTGGTGATAAAAAGGATAAGTGTGATAAGCTATCTGCTGAATTAGGAATCACAACAACTTTTAGTGAGCAATTACCACAGGATAAAATAGCTAAAATTGAAGTTTTGGTCGATCAACATCCAGCAGCAATGTTAGGTGATGGAATAAATGACGCTCCAGCTCTTGCAAAAGCAACTATTGGAATTTCCCTAGGTAATGCAACTCAGATTGCGATTCAATCAGCTGATGTAGTATTACTAAACAATGAAAACTTAGAACAACTTCCTCAAGCACTTCAAGTAGGGAAACATACATTGCTCACTATAAAACAAAATCTTTTTTGGGCTTTCTCCTATAATTTAGTAGCTATTCCTATTGCATTTTTAGGATTACTAAACCCAATGTGGGCAGCACTATTTATGGCTTTCTCTGATGTTATTGTTATAGGAAACTCAATAAGGTTGCGCTATAAGAAGATTTTTTAGTAAATTAGCAGCCTAATTTAATTCAAAATAAATAATATGAAAAAAACTATTACTTTTTTAGCTGGAATAATAATTAATACAGGATTATTTGCACAAGTTAATTCTAGCCAAAGCTACACAAATAATTTACTGAAGGCAGTAAATGACAAAGTTACTATGAGTGGTGAAGAAGTATTAAGTCACCTTATGGTTAATCCAAACCCAACAACAAGTCCAAACACAAAATTTGCTTCAGCAAATGAAGTAGTTATTGGAACAACAACTTATGATTTACAATCTAATGCTTCAGTACAAAACAGAATTGTTCATCATGATGACGGAACAATATCTGCAGGATGGACAACTAGTCAAGAATTAAATACTTCATGGTCTGACAGAGGAACAGGTTATAATTTCTTTGATGGAACTAATTGGGGAATGGCACCTCTTAATAGATTAGAATCTTCAAGAGGAGGTTGGCCTTCAATTATTGCAATGGGTTCTGGAAAAGAAGCCTCTATAACTCACAACACTGACAATTCTCATGTTAACATGACTCATAGAAGTGCAACTGGTACAGGAAGTTGGACGGAGCAAAATATATCTTCAATAGATAGTAATGGAATTTACAGAGATATGATTTGGAATCGATCAGCAGTAGGGGGTTTAAACAAAGAAACTATACATATGATCGCTGTAACTGCATCCTCAAATTTTGCGGGTGCTCCTTTCAATGGATTAGATGGAGCATTAGTATACTACCGTTCACAAGATGAAGGCGTAACTTGGGATATTCAAGATATGCAATTACCTGGAATGGATACATCAATGTTTGACGGAATGAGCGGAGATGTATATACAATAACAACACAAGGCGAAACAGTTGTTATTGCTTACTTTGATGATTGGGGTGATTCTTTTATTGTAAAATCAACTGATAACGGAACAACATGGGAAAAAACTACTTTCTTAGATTTTCCAGTTGATAAATATGCTATGGATGATGGTTTAGATTTAGATGGAGACGGTATTTATGATCAAGTATATTCTACGGATAATTATGGGGCTGTAGTGTTAGATGCAAATGGACAAGCACATGTGTTTTATGGAATTATGATGTACTTAGATGATGATTTAACTGACGCATCATCTTCATGGTTCCCGGGGATTAATGGAATTGGATATTGGAATGAAAGTATGGGAGAAGATGTAACGCCTGCAACAGTTCATACTGGTGACACTTCTTTATGGTACTCTGACATGATGAACGATAATTGGATTCTACAAGCACCTGACTTAAATGGAGATGGCATTGTTGGAGGAGTTGATTCTACAGGGGGATATGCTCTTTATTATGCCTCAAGAGCTTCAATGCCTAATGCAGGGATTTCTGCAAATGGAGAAATTTACCTTTCATTTTCAGGTTATACTGAAACTGCTGATAATGGTTCGCAAGTATTTCGTCACCTTTACATAACAAAATCGAGTGATGGAGGTTCTACTTGGAAAGTTCCAGTAGATGTTACTCCAAATGTATCATGGATAGGAATGAAAGAATGTGTATTTGGTTCTATGGTTCCAACTGTAGATGATAAAATTAGAATTGTTTTTCAAATGGATAATGAACCAGGATTAATCGTAAGAGGTGATGAAGATTTAGTAGACTATAATGATATTGTTTATATTGAAATTGATACTGTAGGATTGTTTGGGTCGCCTTTATCTGTTAATGATATGACAAATACCACTCAATTTACTGTTTATCCTAACCCAGCTAATGATTATACATCTATTGCTATTTCATTAGAAAAAACTGAAAAAGTAACATTAACTATAGTTGATCTATTAGGCAAAGAAATTACTAAAAAAGAGAAAGTAATTTTATCAGGAGTAAATACTGACAGAATTGATGTTTCTGAATATCAAAAGGGCATTTACTTTATTAACTTAGAAATAGGGACTCAAGTAACTACGAAAAAATTAGTAATTAATTAAACTCACGCATACAAAAAGAAAAAGCCGAGCATATGCTCGGCTTTTTTATGCTTTTATTTTCTTTCTATACAATATCCAATAAAGAATCTACCTTAGGTATTTGATGAGCCAAAAAGCCTTCAGCGTATTCACAATTACTTTGCCTGCCTAAATCTTTAGCTCGATAGCTTACGCTATCCAAAAAGCCTTGAGATGAGATAATGGTTTCGCTTTCCTTACTTTCAGGGTTAAAAAACTGAGTGCTATAAGCTTTTACAGCCTGTAATTTTTCTTTCATCTCTGCAGAAATGTCAACTACTACATCAGGTGTTAAATAATTAAATTGTATGTAATGATAAATAGCTCTTGGCCTCCATACCTGCTGCTCTGTCGCTATCTTTTCAAGTCCAGATAAAAAACAAGCGTCAACAGTAATTTCAGCACCTCTACCATGATCAGGGTGACGATCAGAAACTGCATTCGTAATTACAATTTCTGGTTGATACTGTCTTATCTTTTTAATTAAAGCTAATTTATGATTTTTATCATTCTTAAAAAATCCATCTTTAAAATCCATATTTTCACGAATGGTAACGCCCATAATTTCAGAAGCCGATTTAGTCTCAGCAGTTCTAGTCTCAGTAGTTCCTCTTGTACCCAGCTCTCCCCTAGTCAGATCAATAATACCAACTTTCTTACCAGCTTTAACTTCCTTTATTACTGTACCTCCACAACCTAATTCAACATCATCAGGATGAGCACCAAAAACTAAAATATCTAACTTCATTAGTAATATTTTTTATAATTAAACTTAGCTATAATAGCAGTAATAATAGTAACCGAAACCAAGTAATATACAAAAACAGGTATAGGCATAGGGTCTCCAGCTGCATAAGAGTGTAAACCTGAAAGGTAATAATTCACTCCAAAATAAGTCATAATAATAGACCATATAGCTATCAAAGAAGCAACATTAAACACATACTTACCTTTCAAAGGTGGAATAAAACGCATATGCAATACAAAGACATAAACCAATATGCTTGCTAAAGCCCAAGTTTCCTTAGGGTCCCAACCCCAATATCTACCCCAAGATTCATTTGCCCAAACACCTCCTAAGAAAGTGCCAATTGTCAGCATAAATAAACCGATTTCTATCGTTTTTTCATTTATAAGTGTTAATTCTGTTAGGGTATCCTTTAATTTTACTTTATTATTTCTAGTAGTAAAAATAATAAGCATCAAAGAAATAAAACCAAGAATTGCTCCTAAAGCTAAAAACCCATAACTCGCAACAATAATTGCTACATGTATCATCAACCAATAAGATTTTAATACAGGAACCAGATTTGTGATTTCAGGATCAAGCCAGTTCAGATGAGCAACCATTAATAGCATTGCAGAAACAATAGCAGTAGCTGCCAAAGTGAGTAAAGATCTTCTGCTAAAAATTAAGCCTGCAAGTATAGTTGCCCACGCAATATAAATCATAGACTCATATCCATTACTCCAAGGAGCATGCCCTGAAATAATCCACCTCATAATTAAGCCAGAAGTATGAGCTAAGAACCCTAAAATAATTAACCACTTAAAAGCTGTAACTAGAAAACAAACAAATTTTGTATTTTTAAATAATTGCACAATAAGTAAAATGAGTAAAAATAAGCCTACCATAGAGTAATACATAAATAATTTTGAAAATAATCCTAACTTATTATAGGTTATTTCCAACTTCACCTTTGATTCCGCAGGCATAACCTCAGCTCCATATCGATTTTGAAATCTACTAATATAGTCAACTATACTATCAGCAGCAGCCCAGCTACTATCCTTTAGCGAGCCAGTTACCGCTCTAAAATACATTGGTATAATATTTGACACAAATAGAGAATCATTAGCAGAAAACTTAGTATGTTCAGTATAAGAAAGCCAAGTATTATTAGAATCGTTTGCTAATGGGAAAAATCTAAATATACCACCGCTAAAAACGGTAAAACAAATATTTACCCTTTCGTCAACCTTAATAATTTCTTTTTCATATTCCGAGCGTTTAGCAGGTAACTTAGCATACGCATCCTCTACTAATTTCGCTAAAATATAATGTCCATTTTCTTCAAAGAAACTATTAAAAGAAGTTTTAATATATTTTGATTTCATATCAGTACTCTCAAGCAATGCTCTTATTTTTAGATGAGAAACTTTCACTAAATCATTCTTACTCCAAGCAACAGGATCATTCATCATTCCTACAATCACTTGAGTAGCGGATAAATTATCAAACCTATCCTTACCATATATCTTTCTTAAGAACTCAGAACATAAAGTATGTGCAGGCTTTAACCTTCCACCATTATCCTGTATCACTAAGCTTTCAAATCGAGCAGCATGTTCAGTATTAATCACCCCATCTGCTTGCACAGAAAGCGAGAATAATAATGGAATGAAAAGAATAACTACTTTATTTTTTAATTTCTTTAATTTCTGAGTTAATCTATTAAATCTTGTTTTTTTAGTAATGAAAACCAATAGCATTCCTAAAGCCATTAACGCGTATCCTATATAAGTAATAAGCGTACCCCACCAATCATGATTCACTGATAGGATTGTCCCTTTTTCATCCTTGTCATAAGAAGATTGAAACAAACGAAATCCACCATGTTGCAATACATTATTCATAAAGATTCTATGTTCAGTTTCAGTGTCATTTTCTAAAATACTAATCTCAGCAGCATAGGAAGATGGACTCATAGAGCCTGCATATCTATCCAACTGAAAATCACGTAATTTAACCCCAAACGGCATGCTATAATACTTTGATCCATAGGATAACTTGAAATTCAAATCATGAATAGCAAACACTTCATTATCGCCTTGATAACCCTTTCCCCCATAAAGAGTAATCACTTTTTCTACTCCATCTGAGATTACTTTCACAATTAAAGCATCTTCTGCTCCATCATTCATTATGTTAGAACTACTAACCGCTTGCATTTTAGCATTTTCTAATACTTCCTTCAATACAAAATTTAATCCATTAGCTGTATGTAATGTTCTTCTATTCATTGTAAAATCAGTAATAGCTGAAAAGCGGTCAATCGCACGAGTAGCCATACTCATAGCTTCCACCTCATAAGGAGAATTACACATAATTAGATCAGTAGATAAACTTAAGTTTATTGCTCCATCTATAGGGCTATTAAAAGTAAACACCTCTCCTTTAATTACTCTTTGTTCTTTATCCTTTAAATATTCCGATTGCATTCCGTTTTCTCCAGGAACAACAATGTGCAGCATTGCAGTCCCACCTTGAATATTTGTAAATAAAGAATCCTTTACATTAGGGAGAAAATCAACATTTTTAATTTTAATATCATGATCTTTAAAATCCAATTTTAAGGAAAAATTATTACCTGTTATCCCTGATAAAAATAATTTTTCAGTATGATTTAATTGATGGATTTTATCATTAATATGAATTTGCAAGAAAGTATCGTCAGAGATAAACTGATTTGTACTTTCACCTTCACGAATATGCATCATTCCTTCATAAGAAATATACCTAGTAATTCCAGCACCAATCAAAATAAGAATAAACGATAAGTGGAAGGTTAAAGCCGCTATTTTTTCTATGCGAAATAACTTATATTTAATAAGGTTATTAATTAAGCTATAGGTTAATAAAACAAATATCATTTCGAACCACCAAGCATTATAAATTAATGCCTTTGCGGATGTTCTGCCAAAATCATTTTCAATAAAAGTAGCATAGCCAATTGAAAATGCAAATAATACAATAAGAATACTCATGAATTGCATGGAAGAAAAAAACTTTATGAATCTGTTTATCATATCTGAAATTTATGCGACAAAATTACGAATTATTATTAAGTTTGTGTTTAAATTATTTTAAATGAAAAATATAATTTTAGTGGGTTCTGGCAATGTTGCTACGCACTTAGGGATTGCATTACAAAACTGCAATTATAAGATAGTACAAGTGTATAGTAAAAGTATTAAAAATGCAAAAGAACTAGCTCAAAAACTAGATACTTATTTCACAAATGATTTAACAAAATTAAAAACAGCCGATTTAATAATTGTAAGCGTGAATGATGATGCGATCTCCACAGTATTATCCAAACTAGAAAATATGGCTATTGTGCATACATCAGGTAGTATAGGAATAGATGTTTTTGAACCAAAGATTTCTAATTTTGGTGTATTTTATCCACTCCAAACTTTTAATAAGAATGTTGAGCTTACAATTTCAGAAATTCCATTCTGTATTGAAGGGAACTCAAAAGCATTTGAAAAAGAATTAATTGAAATCGCAAAGAACTTATCTAGTAATGTAGTTACAATGAGCTCTACACAAAGAAAACAATTGCATATTGCAGCTGTATTTGCTTGCAATTTCAGCAATCAAATGTTTAGTATTGCTCATGATTTATTAATCGAAAAAGATGTTGATTTTAAGATTTTGCTTCCATTGATAAAACAAACCATTGCCAAAATAAATACAAACAAACCAAAGGCAGTACAAACAGGCCCTGCAAAACGAAAAGATATAAAACTAGTCCAGAAACATATTGATCTTATTCAACAAGAAGATCTTAAAGAATTGTATAAGAAAATTAGCAATAGTATTATAAAAACACATGAGTAGAATTATTTATTTTTTAAAACTTATTAGATTAAAAAATTTAATAATTGTTGCCCTTACTCAATTATTAATCAAATTCAGCTTAATTAATCCTTTTGTAGATAATTTTATCTTATCCAACACGCAATTCTACCTTTTGGTTTTAGCAACGGTTTTTATTACTGCATCTGGCTATATCATTAATGATATTTATGATGTAGAAACCGATAAGGCAAATAAAGAAAAAAGCAGAATTATTGGCAAATCTATAACCTCAAGAAATGCCATTACATGGTTTATTCTCTTCAATTTATTAGGTGTGGGGTTAGGTTTCTACATAGCATATATAGTAAAAAGGCCCTACTATAGTTTAATTTTTATTTATTGTATTTTTAGTCTTTGGACCTATTCCAAAAGCATGAAAACTTCTTTTCTTTTTGGGAACTTGCAAGTTTCATTATTAACTGCACTTAGTATTTTTAATGTTGCTTTGTTTGATATAATTCCGAATGGAATAAATAAAAATAATGGGGAAATGATGATTTTTAAAATCATCATATTTTATGCTGCTTTTGCTTTTATCATCACATTTATTCGTGAAATAATAAAAGATTTAGAGGATATGGAAGGAGATAAGAAAATACAAGCAAGAACACTAGCAATAACTTGCGGAATTGAAAAAACAAAGCGGGTCTCACTAATTTTTACAATTTTCATTTTCTTAGGAATGGTTTACTTTCAATACTTTCAATATAGTATAGCTAACAGTAAATTTGAATATGTGATCTCTATTTGGGGAGTAAATAAAATTGCTATTATATATGCAATTCTTATTCAATTCCTATTCTTGTTTTTAGGTTTTAAAATTTACACTTCCAAATTAAAGATTGATTTTTATTTTATTAGTCAACTTTGTAAAATTATTATGATTGTGGGGATATTATCCATACCTCTTTTTACCTATCTACATCTCAACTAAATGTTAAAGAAATTATCCGAACAATACAACATAATTCTAGGATCTGCATCACCGAGACGCAAGGAACTATTATCAGATCTTGGCTTAAGATTCAACATTCAGACTACTGACAAAAAAGAAACTTTCTCGCATTCACTAAAGGAAGAAGAAATAGCAGAATTTTTAGCCAAACAGAAATCAGAATTTCTTTCACAAAATTTACAACAAAATGACTTATTAATAACGGCCGATACTATAGTTTCTTTTAAAAATGAATTATTAAACAAACCAAAAAACAAGGAAGAAGCATTTAAAACACTTAACAAACTTTCAGAAAATACACATAAAGTCATAACTGGAGTTTGCTTAAAATCTAGAAATAAAGAGATCGTTTTTTCAGTCACTACAATCGTAACTTTTAAAGAATTATCAGAGAATGAAATACATCATTATCTCAATAAATACAACCCTTATGATAAAGCAGGGGCTTATGGCATTCAGGACTGGATTGGTAAAATTGGCATCAATAATATTAATGGTTCCTACACAAATGTTATTGGTTTACCTACTTCAGAGCTATACCAACACTTAAAATTATTTATTTAGAAAGTAAATTTCTTATCTTTGCAAAAAACCAAGTAGATGTCAAAAGCAAAAATTATACCTTTTCTAAAAATATTATTAATATTATTAGTTATTCAAGGGTGTACCCCTATGAAAAAAATTACTTATCTAAATGACAGTCAACTTGGGAAGTTGGATGTTTCACCTGTACCTCCAAAGCATCATTTAGAAATTGGAGATATTCTAATGGTAAAAGTAATCAGCAGAAATGAAGAATCAAATGATTTATTCAATATAGAAAACAATACGAATAGTGCAAATCCAAGCCTTACAGCAGCTAATCTTTATTTAAATGGGTTTACCATTAACCAAGAAGGAACTATTGACATACCTAATGTTGGAAAGATTTTTGTCCTTAATCAAAGCTTAGCAGAAGCAAAAGAAACAATATTAAGAAAAGCGGAAGAATATCTTATCAATCCTTTTGTAGTTGTAAAGCTAGCAAATTTTGAATTCACTATTTTAGGAGAAATAAATATTCCAGGTAACTATCCTGTTTATAAAGAGGATCTAACGATATATGATGCTATTGCAATGGCTGGAGATATAACTGATTATGGGAATTTAGCAAAAGTTAAGATTATTCGTTCTTACAAAAATAAAAAAGAAGTATATCATATAAATTTAACAAACAATAATGTACTAGCTTCTGAATTTTACTATCTCAGAAATAATGACTTAATCTACGTACAACCCTTGCGATTCAAAGGATTCAGAAAATCACAATCGCAAGTACTACTATCAACATTAACAACTATTGCCGTACTATTTAATGTTTATTTAAAAATATCCGAATAAAAATGCAGGAAGAAGAAATATCTCAAGAAGAAACAATTGACATAAAAGCACTAATTCTAAAATATGCACAGTATTGGTATTATTTTATACTATCAATTTTGTTCTTTGGCTGCATTGCTTTTTTAAACAATCGCTATACAGTTCCTGAATATAGTGTCTCAACAACTCTTTTAATTAGAGATGATAACAATACTCAATTAGGTGCCGAAAATCTATTAGAAGGATTAGAGTTATTCAGTGGAAAAAAGAATTTAAAGAATGAAATTGTAATTCTTAAATCATATAGTCTTTCAGAAAAAGTAATAAAAGAACTTAATCTTGGTATTTCATATTATCAACACGGATTCTTACAAACAAATGAACTGTTTGGAAATTCGCCATTCAATATAAGAGTTGACTCTTCTCACCTTCAACTTACTGGAGTTAACTTTAAACTTACTCCAGTAAATAATGAAAAATTCATACTTTCAGTAGTAGCAGATAATCAATACCCTTATACTATTTTAAGTAAAAATATTGAAAAATCCTTAACTGCAAATATTAATATTGAAAGAGAATATGCTTTTAACTCACTTATAGAAACAGAATTTTACGCTTTTACAGTAAATAAATCAATTCATTTCAATCTAGAACAAATCATTGGCAGTGAAAAGTATTTTTCTTTTAAATTACATCAAATAGATAAATTAGCAAACAATCTTATTGAAAAAGTCATTATTAACCCTATTAACAAAGAAACCTCTATACTTAAGTTAAGCATAAAAGAACGAACTCCCAGGAGAAGTATTCATATATTAAATAAAATTACTGAAATTTATATTAGAAGTGGATTAGATGAAAAGAATTTAATGGCTATCAATACCATTCATTTTATTGATGAACAATTGGCAATTATTAAAGACTCTTTATCTGGAATTGAAAGAAAATTAGAACTATTTAAAACTAAACATCCAAATCTAGAAATAGTTGATAAAGAATATGGCACCTATTTTCAAAAACAAAAATTAGATAATTCATTATCAGAGCAATCCGTTAACATTAAATACTATAAATCTTTACTATCTTATTTGAAGAATGATAAAAACACAAATAGCATAGTATCGCCTACATCAATGGGGATAAGTAACCCTGAACTTAATAGCTTAATTAACCAGCTATTACAATTATACGCAAAAAAAGGAGAATTACAACTGACAACTACTGGTAAAAATCCTACTTATATAGCTGTTTTATCACAAATAAATCACACTAAAAAAACAATTATTGAGAATGTAAATAACCTCATCTCATCAGCCTCAATTTATGAAGTAGATTTAATAGACAGGATTACGACATTTGATAAAAAAATCAACAAATTACCTGAGGCTGAAAAAGATTATCTTATTCTAAGAAGAAAGTATGAATACAATGAACAAACTGCTATTTACTTACAACAAAAAAGATATGAAGCATCCTTAGCAAAAGCAGGAACAGAATCAGATCATAAAGTAATTGATTTAGCAAGGTTAGATAGTGAAAAACCAATTAGCCCAAGAAAAAGTTTAGCTTATTTTATTGCACTACTTTTTGGCATACTAATACCTATAACCTTTATATCATTAAGAGATTTTTTTAGTGACACTATAAAAAGTAAATCTGACTTACTAAATAGTACAAACATTCCTATTCTTGGGCTTGTAGGGCATAGTGATAATGCTAAAAGCTTAGTAGTTCCAAATGCATCCAAATCAATTATTGCAGAATCTTTCCGTGCACTCAGAACAAACATACAATATTTAGCAGCTGATAAAAAAAAGAAAGTAATTACAGTTACTTCTTCAATTGGTGGAGAGGGAAAAACATTCACAACTATGAATCTTGCGGCTATTTTTGCTCTTTCAGGGCACAAAACTATTCTTATTGGAGGAGATCTAAGAAAACCTAAATTGCATAAAGATTTCAAAGTTAATACTTCAAAAGGACTAAGTAGTTACCTTATTAATAAATCAGATTTGGCAGAGGTAATTGAAAAAACTGAAATTGACACACTTAATGTTATTGCTTCAGGACCTACCCCGCCTAACCCTGCTGAACTATTAGACAGTAAGAAAATGATAAATCTAATAATGGAGTTAAACAAAACATATGATTATGTAATTATTGACACCCCTCCTATTGGTTTAGTTACTGATGGAGTTATATTGATGCGAAATGCTGATGTTAATCTTTATGTAGTAAGGCATAATTACTCAAAGACCAGTGCACTTAATGTAATCAACAATTTATATCGTCAAAAACAAGTAGAAAATATTCACATCATTATAAATGACTTTAAACATACTTCTTCTGGGTATGGGTATGGATATGGATACGGATCTTCAGGGTATGGTTATTATGAAAATGAGGAAGATTAATTCTTAAATAATGATTTAAAGCAGAGTCCCAAATTTATTGGTATTTTTCTATATAATCCTCTTATTTTCATCAGTTTTGAAAAAGATTTAAAAGCATGAGTAATAAAAAAGGCAGACCAGCAAATAAAATACAAGATCTACAGTTTTTTGGTGAATTTGGTGGTGTAAATCCATCCATAGCAGATTCATCAACATTTACCTATTTAGCAGGAAAAACTATGGGAGATGTTTTTGAAGGAACACAAGAAGGATGTTACCTTTATTCTCGTCATACAAACCCATCTACATCTTATTTAGGAAAAGCAATTGCCGAAATGGAATACACTAAAGGCGCTATCCTTTCAGCGTCAGGAATGGGAGCTATTACTACAACTCTTTTGCAATTATGTAGTGCTGGAGATGAAATAATAAGTAGCCGTACAATTTATGGTGGCACTTATGCTTTTATGAAAAACTATTTACCAAAGTTTAATATTAAAACAACTTTTGTAAATACAACTAAGCTTGAAGAAATTGAAAATGCAATTACTGATAAAACTAAGGTGATTTATTGCGAGACTATGAGTAATCCTTTATTGGAGATCTCTGACGTTAATGCAATTGCTGAAGTGACTAAGAAACATGGCATTAAATTCGTTGTTGACAATACTTTTACGCCTATGATATTTTCTCCTGCAAAAATGGGAGCTGATGTTGTTATTCATTCTTTAACAAAGTTTATTAATGGTACTTCAGACACGGTTGGTGGAGTTGTATGTTCTGATGAGGAGCTTATCAGCAGTATGATTGATGTAAATTCAGGAAGTGCTATGTTACTTGGCCCTGTAATGGATGCTATGCGTGCTTCAAGTATCCTTAAGAATATCCGTACGTTACACTTAAGAATGAAAAAACATTCTGAAAACGCTATGTACTTAGCAAATGCTTTCAAAAAAGATGGGCTAAGAGTAATCTACCCAGGATTTGAAGAGCACCCTCAACATGACATGATGAAGAATTGTATGAATGATGGTTTTGGTTTTGGGGGCATGTTTGTTATTGACATAAAAACAAAAGAGAAAGGTAATGCACTTATGGAAGAAATGCAAAGCAATAACTTAGGTTATTTAGCAGTAAGTTTAGGCTTCTACAAAACATTATTCTCAGCACCTGGATTATCAACTTCATCTGAAATTCCAGAAAAAGAAAGAAAAACAATGGGACTTTCTGATGGATTAGTACGAATTTCAATTGGATTAGATAATGATATTGAAAGAACCTACAACACTATGGTTGACTGTATGAAAAAGGTAGGCATCCTCTAACAAATACTTTCTTATCTTTACAATCCTAATTTTAAATTTTTAAGATGACTGATAAGAAAATTCCTTATTTACTAGCTTTAACTCCAATTCTATTCTTAATAGTATTGCTCTTCGTTAATTTTGAAATTTATGATGATGTCCTTGATGGAGCTAACCAACTAGCATTATTACTTTCAGGATCACTAGCAGCTATAATTGGAGTTTATTACGGAAGTAAATGGGATCATATAATGGAAGGGATTGGTGAAAGTATCAAATCCATAGTTCCAGCAATAATTATGCTTTTACTGATTGGTTCGTTAGCTGGAACTTGGTTGATTTCAGGAGTAATCCCAACAATGATTTATTATGGATTACAAATTATTAACCCAAAGATTTTCTTATTTGCTACTGCTATTATAACCGCCATTGTATCTATAGCAACAGGAAGTTCATGGAGTACCATAGCAACAATAGGAATAGCACTTTTAGGAATTGGTACTGCAATTGGTTTACCATTAGGACTCATAGGAGGAGCTATCATTTCAGGGGCTTATTTTGGAGATAAAATGTCACCGCTTTCTGATACAACAAATATGGCTGCAGCTATAAGTGGAGTTGATTTATTTGACCATATTAAATATATGATGTATACGACTATACCTTCCTTTATCATCAGTTTGATTCTATTTTTATGCATAGGTTTTTATTTTACTAGTGATATTTCATCAATGCAAATTGATGAAGCATTAGATATTATTGCTGACAAATTTACAATAACACTTTGGTTACTTTTAGTTCCTACTGCAGTCATATTTATGGTTATAAAAAAGATATCTGCTATCCCAGCTTTATTTTTCGGAACATTATTAGGGGGGATATTTGCCATTCTATTTCAGCCAGACATTGTGATTGAAGTCTCTGGAAGCCAATTAACTTCTATTAGCTCTTACTATAAAGGCGTAATTAATTCCATGATTGGAGATGTGAATTTCACCAACATAAATGCAAGTATTAATGATGTGTTTAATATTGCAGGAAAAAATAGAAGTGATTTACTGAAATCTGGAGGAATGTATGGAATGTTAAGTACGATACTTCTTATGTTTTGCGCAATGATCTTCAGTGGTTCGGTAGAATCAACAGGATTGTTAAGTAGAATCACAGAACCAATTGTAAAATATGCGCAAAATACAGGAAGCCTTATAGCAACAACTGCATGCACTTGTATTTTCTTTAATATTACTACTTCAGACCAATATATGAGTATTGTGGTGCCTGGAAGAATGTTTGCTGACACATATAAAGAAAAAGGTTTAGCTCCAGAAAATCTAAGTCGTACTCTAGAAGATAGCGGGACTGTAACTTCAGTTCTTATTCCATGGAACTCTTGTGGTGCTACACAATCAGCAGTATTGGGAGTAGGAGTATTAGCTTATTTACCTTTCTGTTTTTTTAATCTTATTTCACCACTAATGACAATTGCTTATGGTTATTTTGGAATTAAAATTAAGGAAATACATTCTGCTTAAAAAACTAATCCTTAATTAAAAAGGCCTTTTAGCTTTTCAATTACGTAATCAATTTCCTCTTTTGTATTGTATTTACTAAAAGAAAAACGAACGCCTGTACGTTTGCTATGAGGTGCAATAGCCGAAAGCACATGAGATCCTGTACTACTGCCAGATGAACAAGCAGAACCACCACTACAAGCAATTCCTAAAATATCAAGGTTAAATAATAACATTTCTGCCATATCATTTTCAGGAAAACTACAACTTAGCACAGTATATAAACTATTATCTAAATCAGTACATTTTCCATAAAACTGCACTTCTGGAATTTCTGTTTTAAACTTCTCAATCATATACGACTTTAAGCCTTTTATGTATTTTACTTCCTCTTCCAAATATTCATAAGCCATTTCCATAGCTTTTGCCAAAGCCGCAATACCATGAATATTTTCTGTTCCAGCACGCATATTACGTTCTTGTCCTCCACCTCTTAGCAATGGTTTGATTTGAATATCTTCTGATATATACATAAAACCTACTCCCTTCGGACCATGAAACTTATGAGCAGAAGCTACCATAAAATCAACCTTTAACTCCTGCATATCAAAAGGGTAATGAGCTATAGTTTGAACTGTATCAGAATGGAAAATTGCATTATATTCTTTACAAATATCGCCTATTTTTTTTATATCCTGCATGGTTCCAATTTCATTATTCGCATGCATAATAGAAACAAATGTTCTGGGATTTTCTTTCAATAATTTTTGAAGATGAATCAAAGAAACTACTCCACCCTCATCTATATCAATATAAGAAAGTTTTATTCTTCCTTCAGCAGCTAAATCCTCCAAAGGATACAAAACTGCATGATGCGAAAGCTTTGAAGTAATAGCATGTGTAATATTATGATCATAAATACCACACTTTATCGCCATATTATCTGCTTCTGTCCCTCCTGAAGTAAAAAAGATGGTTTTTGGGGCAGCATTCAATAAAGTCGCTATAGTTTTTCTGGCTGTTTCAATAATAATTTTTGATTTACGCCCAAATTCATGAACTGAAGAAGGATTTCCAAAATTCTTTTTCATCATCTCACTCATAAGCTCAATAATTTCAGGAGCCATAGGGGTTGTTGCTGCATTGTCTAAATATACTTTCATCTTAGATTAGTTCTTTTATTTCATTTATCATATTAATTGCAAACTCATTGGCTTTTTCTTCTTCTTCACTTTCAGCATATACTCTAATGATAGGTTCTGTATTTGATTTTCTTAAATGCACCCATCCTTTTGCAAAATCAATTTTCAATCCATCAATAGTAGTAATTTTCTCTTTTTTATATTTCTCTGCCAAAACAGATAATATGGCATTTACATTAACTTCTGGTGTTAATTCAATTTTATTTTTTGAAATAAAATAGTTAGGATATGAACTTCTTAACTCTTTTACTGAAATTTTTCTTTCTGCCAATTGAGTTAAAAATAGCGCCACTCCAATTAAAGCATCTCTTCCATAATGTAGTTCTGGATAAATTACACCCCCATTTCCTTCTCCTCCTATAACCGCATTTGTTGCTTTCATCTTTTCGACTACATTCACCTCTCCTATTGCTGATGCCTGATAATTACCATTGTGTGAATTTGTTACATCTCTTAAAGCCCGGGTTGAAGATAGATTAGAAACCGTATTTCCTGGTGTTTTACTCAACACAAAATCAGCAACTGCAACTAAAGTATATTCTTCTCCAAACATACTTCCATCCTCACACACCATAGCTAACCTATCCACATCAGGATCCACTACTATACCAAAATTTGCTTTTTCCTTTATTACTAATGCTGATAGTTCAGTTAAGTTTTCTGGCAAAGGTTCTGGGTTGTGTGGGAATTGTCCGTTTGGATCACAAAATAATTTCACACACTCTACTCCCATCCTCTCTAATAGTCTTGGAATCATAAACCCTCCTGTTGAATTTACAGCATCAACTACAACCTTAAATCCTGCTGATTTCACCAAATCAACATCTACTAAATCTAATTTCAAAACTTCTTCAATATGTTTTTCATTAAAACTATCATCAAAAGTATAATTTCCTAAATCATCTACTTCAGTAAATGTAAAATCATCATTTTCAGCTAAGGATAAAATATTATCTCCATCAGCAGCTAATAAAAATTCTCCCTTAGCGTTCAATAATTTTAAAGCATTCCATGACTTAGGATTATGACTAGCTGTAAGTATAATTCCTCCTGCACTTTTGTGCAATTGAACAGCAATCTCAATGGTAGGAGTTGTAGAAAGCCCTACATCCAAAACATCAAAACCACAGCCCATTAAGGTTCCTGAAACAATATTACTAACCATCTCTCCAGAAATACGTGCATCACGCCCAATAATAATGGTATTGGAGCTACTTACTTGTTTTCTGATAAAAGTAGCATAGGAGGATGTAAAACGTACAATATCCAAAGGGGTGAGCCCATCTCCAACCTCACCACCTATAGTTCCTCTTATTCCTGAAATCGATTTAATTAATGTCATTAGCTACTCTTAATTTTATTCGACAAAACTAAAACAATAATCTTATATTTCTATCTTTGTAAAAATAAATAACCCTGATAATATGAACTTCTTTTTAACAGACATTCCTGAAAGAACACAAAAACCAAGAGAAAATGGGTTAACCATGATGATGGATAAAGGGCTTAGCATCAATGATACTAAGAATTTTATTGATATGTCTGGAGTTCATACTGACATCATTAAATTGGGTTTCGGAACTTCTGCTGTATCTCCTCATATTAAAACAAAAATAAAACTGTATCAAGATGCAGGACTAATGGTTTATTTAGGAGGCACATTATTTGAAGCTTTTATCGTTAGAGGCATGTTTAAAGAATATAAAAAACTACTCAGAAACTGGAACTTAACTATGTGTGAAGTTTCTGATGGTAGCATTGATATACCTCATAAGGAAAAATGTAAATACATTTCTGATTTAGCTGCAGAGTTTACAGTAGTTTCTGAAGTAGGTTCAAAAGATGAAAATATATTAATTGCTCCTTATAAATGGATAGAGCTTATGCAAAAAGAATTAAAAGCTGGTGCATGGAAAGTTATTGCTGAAGCAAGAGAGGGAGGGAATGTTGGTATTTTTAACAAAACAGGTGATGTACGTTCTGATTTAATTGATGAGATTTTAACAAAAATACCTAATGAAGATATTCTTTGGGAAGCACCTAAAAAACCACAACAAGTTTGGTTTATAAAACTTCTAGGCACTAATGTAAATCTAGGAAATATAGCTTGGGATGAAGTAATTCCTTTAGAAACATTAAGGATAGGCTTAAGAGGTGATACTTTTCATGATTTTCTTAATAAATAATAAATGAAAAATTATATTATTCTATTCTTTAAAGGAATGGCTATGGGTGTTGCAAATGTAATCCCTGGCGTTTCTGGAGGCACAATTGCTTTAATCACCGAGATTTATGAAGAACTAATTAATTCGCTTAAATCATTTGATAAAAAGGCATTAAAACTAATTATCTCTCTTGACTTATCAGCTTTTATACAACATACCAACCTATACTTCTTATTAAGTTTATTTGGTGGAAGTATCGCTAGTGTATTCAGTATTGCTAGCTTATTTAAATATTTATTCTTACACTACCCTATTCTTATTTGGGCCTTCTTCTTTGGTCTTATTATTGCCTCAATATATTTTGTTGGAAAACGAATTCGGCAGTGGAACAGCAGTAGCATCATAATTCTCATAATAGGAACAATGGTTGCTCTATCTCTTAGCTTTATAACTCCTGCAAACGAAAATAGTAATCTATTTTTTGTTTTCCTCTGTGGAATTATTGGAATAAGCGGTATGATGTTACCTGGATTATCTGGCTCTTTTATATTGATACTGATGGGTAATTACGAACTGCTTATGGTGACAGCCGTAACAGAGCTTAATATTTTTTTACTAAGTGTTTTCTTTCTAGGAGCAGCTTTTGGGCTTATGAGTTTTTCTCATATACTTTCCTGGGTATTTAAGCATTACAAAAACCAGACCCTCGCCCTACTTACAGGCTTTATACTAGGTTCATTAAGTGTCATTTGGCCATGGAAAGAAGTTGCAGAAAGCATCATTATAAAAGGAAAAGAAAAAATCATTACCTACAACTGGTATGTTCCAAAGGAACTAAATACAGAAACTATACTAGCCATTCTTCTTATATTAATGGGAATACTTAGCGTATATACGATAGAGAATTTTTCCATAGATAAAAAATAGATGCGTACTTTTGGATTAATAGGGAAAACCCTTTTACACTCATTTTCAAAAGGATATTTCAACGAGAAATTCCATAAGGAAAATATTAATGATGCTGAATACAAGAATTTCGAATTAAGTAATATCTCAGAATTCACTGATTTAATCAGTAAAATGAAGCTTTCAGGATTAAATGTAACTATACCCTACAAGGAAAGTGTAATTCCTTTTTTGGATGAATTAACACCACAAGCAAAAACTATAGGAGCAGTAAACACCATAGAATTTAAAGATAATAAATTAATAGGACATAATACTGATACAATCGGTTTTTCAAAAAGCATATATCCTATAATAAACGGAAGAAACAAAGCCTTAATTCTGGGGGATGGTGGAGCTTCAAAAGCTATAAAATACGCATTAAAAATACTAAATATTGAACATAAAATAGTCAGCAGAAAATCCTTATTTGATTATTCAGATATAAGTAGTAAATCAATTGGTTATTATGATATTATAATAAACACAACACCTTTAGGCACATATCCTAAAACAGCTGATTTTCCCCAAATACCTTACAAGGAATTAAATGAAAGTCATTTACTTTTTGACCTAATCTATAATCCGATAGAAAGCACATTTTTACGCTTTGGAAAAACAAGAAATTGCAGCATTAAAAACGGATTGGAAATGTTAGAAATTCAAGCTGAATCATCTTGGAACATTTGGAATAGTTAAGTCGTTAAATATTAGTAAATTTGTAATCAAATACAAGAAACGTGAACGAAAAGAAAGAAAAAGAAATTACAGAAGAAGTAGCTACAACTAAACCTTTAGAAAATTCAACAGCCAATAATACTGATTTAGAGATTAAGAAAGTAATTGAAAAAATTGATTTACTTTCTCAGAATGATAATCCTTACCTAGTTTCAAAAGAGATAGAAGAATTAAAATCTATTTTTTACATTAAACTTAAAGAAAAAATAAAAACTCAAGAAATCATAATTCTTGAAAAAATACCAACTACAGAACAAGATGAGTCTTCTCAGGAAAAAAGCAATGAAAATACGTTACATCCTCTAGAAATTAATTTCAAGACAATCTACAGAAAATTCAAAAAATTAAAATTTGAATATCGTAAGAAAAGAGATAGACAGGAAGTTGATAACTTTAAAACTAAACAGCAAATCATTGCTGACATTGACAAATTAACACAAGAAGATGAGTCAATAAAAAAGACTTTCGAGCATTTTAGGATCCTTCAGAAACAATGGGAAAATACGGGACATGTTCCTCAATCTGAAAAGAATAATCTTTGGCAATCCTACCACCATCATGTTGAATTGTTTTACGACTACATAAAACTAAATAATGATTTAAGAGATTTAGATTTCACCAGAAACCTAGAGGAAAAAACAGCTATATACGAGAAAGCTGAAGCATTACTAAATGAAAAATCATTTAACAAAGTGAACAATACCTTACAAGAACTTCATGAACACTGGAAAAATGTTGGCCCTGTAAAAAAAGAACTCCGAGAAGAACTTTGGAAACGCTTTCAAAACATAAGCAAAACGCTAAACAAAAAACGTAATGATTACTTCTTAAAAGAAAAGGAAAAAAACCAGAAAAAGCTTATTAAGAAAGAGGAAATCTGTAAGAAAATTGATGCTCTAACTTTAGAAGTAATCACTTCACATAAACAATGGTCAGAGACTACTAATCAATGCTCTGAACTTGAGAAGGAATGGAAAGATATTGGTCGATTAAACAAAACTCAAAACAGGATTGCATGGAGAAGCTTAAGAACAGTCTTAAATAATTTTTATAACAAAAAGAATGCTTACTATAAACAAAAGAAAGAAGAAGGGAAAAGTATATTAAAAGTAAAAATTAGTATCTGTGAAAAATCAGAAGAGCTACAAAATAGCACTGATTGGCAGGTAACAGGAAACCAGTTAATAAGACTACAAAACGATTGGAAAAATGCAGGATTTTCATCTGCCGATCAATCTAATAAAATATGGAAACGATTTAAAGCTGCTTGCGATACTTTCTTTAATGCCAGGAAAGCACACTACAAAACCATGGATAAAGAGAAAGAAGGTGCTTTAAAAGATAAAAAAGAACTTCTTCTTACCCTTAAAGAATTTAAAGCCTCTGCAAATTCAAAAGACGACATTAAACAGCTTAAGGAATTTTCTAATCAATGGAAAAAGATAGGGTATATTCCTAGAGATAAAATGAAAATAGATGATGAGTTTTTTGATTTAATTAATGCTAAATTTGAAGAGCTTGGTCTAAGTAAAAAAGTATTAGCAGAAGAACAATATAAAAACAAAATTAACTCGATAAAAGGAAATGATAAAGCCATTAGTAGCGAAAAACAGTTTTTAAGATTAAAAATAGATAGCCTTAAAAAGGAAATTTATCAATACGAAAACAATATATCATTCTTTGGCAGAAACAAAAGCACTGAACCTCTAAAAAAGCAAGTTGAAGAACAAATTGCTAAAGCAAATACTGAAATTGGAGCTCTAAAACAGAAACTTCAATTCCTTAAGAAAGGGTAAATGCAATTTAAACTGGAATCAGAATTTTCTCCTACTGGCGATCAACCATCAGCAATAAACCAATTAGTTGACGGATTAAATGATGGGGGCGATTTTCAAACTTTACTAGGGGTAACAGGTTCAGGAAAAACATTTACGATTGCCAATGTGATTAAAGAAGTTAATCGCCCTACCCTTGTATTAAGTCATAATAAAACACTTGCCGCACAACTCTTTAGTGAATTCAAGCAATTCTTTCCTGATAATGCAGTGGAATATTTTGTATCCTATTACGACTACTATCAACCAGAAGCCTATATTCCTAGTTCAGGAACTTATATTGAAAAAGATTTATCGATAAATGAAGAAATTGAAAAATACAGACTGAACACAACTTCCTCCCTACTCTCTGGAAGAAAAGATGTGATTGTAGTTGCCTCAGTAAGTTGTATTTACGGAATTGGAAATCCTGAGGATTTTCATAATGGAATAATTGATATTGCTGAAGGAGATGCCATTAGTCAAGATCAGTTTTTACAAAAACTTGTACTTGCCCTTTATAGCCGTACAACTGCTGAATTTACTAGAAGTAATTTCAGAGTAAAAGGAGATACAGTTGATGTGTTTTTAGCACATAATGATATTGCTTATCGTTTTCATTTTTTCGGAAATCAAATTGAAGAAATTGAAAGCTTTAATCCAGAGAATGGGAAAATAATTGATTCTCTTGAAGAAGTTAGGGTTTTTCCAGCCAGCATCTTTGTAGCCTCAAAAGACAAAATACATGGTGCCATCTCACATATACAAGATGACCTAAGAAAACAAGTCGATTATCTTCAAGAAATAGGACTTTCTACTGAAGCAAAACGATTATACGAACGCACCAACTTTGATCTGGAAATGATTAAGGAACTAGGCTATTGTTCAGGAATTGAAAACTATTCTAGGTATTTTGATGGCAGAAATGAGGGTAGCCGACCTTTCTGTTTATTAGATTATTTTCCAACTGATTTTATTACTGTGATTGATGAAAGCCATGTAACCTTACCACAAATACGTGCTATGTATGGCGGAGATAAAGCAAGAAAAATCAACCTAGTAGAACACGGATTTCGTTTACCTGCTGCAATGGACAACAGGCCACTCAAGTTTGAAGAATTTGAAACAATAAGCAATCAAACTATTTATGTTAGTGCTACTCCTGCTGATTATGAGATAGAAAAATCTGAAGGTATAATTGCAGAACAAATTATTCGCCCAACAGGATTGCTTGAGCCTATAATTGTTGTGCGTTCTTCTGGAAATCAAATTGATGATTTACTAGAAGAGATTAGAATACGAATTGAGAAAACAGAACGAGTATTAGTTACTACCCTTACCAAGAGAATGGCTGAAGGATTCAGTAAATACCTTACAAAATTCAGCATTAAATGTCGCTATATCCATTCTGATGTTGACACCCTAGAAAGAGTAGAAATATTAAATGGATTAAAGGAAGGAGAATTTGATGTATTAATTGGAGTAAACTTATTAAGAGAAGGGTTAGATTTACCTCAAGTAAGTTTAGTTGCTATTATGGATGCTGATAAAGAAGGATTTTTAAGATCAAAAAGAGCTTTAACCCAAACTGCCGGCAGGGCTTCTCGAAACATTAACGGACTTGTAATTATGTATGCAGATAGAATTACAAACTCAATGAAAAAAACTATTGATGAAACCAATAGAAAAAGAGAAAAACAACAAGCCTACAATAAAAAAAATAACTTAACACCTCAACCCCTACTTCAGAAAAAAGGGAATTCATTTATTGATAGTTTAAATCCTTACAAAATTACCGAACCAAGAACCAATAAAAAAATACCAAATATTGAAAATGCTAATAGCTATCAATTAATACAGATTATTAGTCATACAAAAAGAGAAATGCAACGTATGGCAAAAAATCTAAATTTTATGGAAGCTACTCGTTTACGGGATGAATTGCAAGAACTAGAAGAAAAGCTTAAAAGCAAAGCATAAAAAAAACGGGCAATAAGCCCGTTTTATTTTGCATATTATATTAAGCTAATTAAGCGTTTACAATATTTTTAGCTACAGGTCCTTTTTCACCATCTCCTGGCTCAAAAGATACTGCTGCACCTTCTTTTAAAGTTTTGTAACCTTCAGTTTGAATTTCTTGGAAATGCGCAAAGTAATCAGTTCCGTCTGAACCTTCAATGAAACCATAACCTTTACTTGCATTAAACCATTTTACTGTTCCTTCCATAGTTGTTTTTTTAAATTTTATTAATACTAGTGGGAACAACCCCACAAAACTGCGGCAAATATAGTGAAAATCTAATACAAATGACTTTTTGACGACAACAATGTATTTTTTAATAACATTGAAATTGTCATAGGCCCCACTCCACCAGGTACAGGAGTGATAAAATTACACTTATTCTTAACTCCTTTAAAATCAACATCTCCTAATAATTTCCAGCCACTTTTTGTCTTATTTGACTTAATTCTTGTTATTCCAACATCAATAATAGTAACTCCTTCCTTGACCATATTGGCTGTAACAAACTCAGCTTTACCCAAAGCTACAATTAAAATATCAGCTGTTTTAGTAATCTCATTGAGGTTTTCTGTCCTACTATGCGTAAGTGTAACAGTACAATTTCCAGGATTAGTATTTCTTGCCATTAATATACTTATTGGCGAACCTACGATATGACTTCTTCCAATTACTACACAATGTTTTCCTGATGTCTCTATCTTATACCTTGCTAATAACTCCATAATTCCAGCAGGAGTTGCAGGAAGATAAGTAGGTAAATTTAAAGCCATTTTACCAATATTAGTTGGATGAAAGCCATCAACATCTTTTGATGGAAGTATAGCTTCAGTCACTTTCATTTCATCAATATGACTAGGCAAAGGCAATTGCACAATCAAACCATCAATATCAGAATTAATATTAATTTTTTCCACTTCAGCAAGTAATTGCACTTGCGTAACAGTTGTATCTAAACGCACCAATGTGGAATTAAATCCTACTTTCAAACAAGCTTTTACTTTTGCATTTACATAGGTTTCACTTGCACCATCCTTTCCAATAAGTATTGCTGCTAAATGTGGTTTTTTACCTCCACTAGCAACTAATTGAGATACCTCAATAGCAATCTCATTTTTAATATCATTTGATGTTTTTTTTCCGTCAAGTAAAATCATTACTGTTTTTATTTTCTTTATTCTAATCTCTCAATGCTAAGACCTAATAGAGAAGCAATATTAATTAATTAGTTAGTTCCTTACTTCAATCCAGGCATGCCTCCCTGGCCTTTCATCATGTGCATCATTTGCTTTGTTCCACCTCCCTGCATCATCTTCATCATTTTACCCATTTGGCTAAACTGCTTAATTAACTGATTTACCTCAACTACTGAAGTTCCACTTCCGCTAGCAATTCTTTTCTTTCTACTTCCATTCAGTAACTTAGGGTTTTTACGCTCTTGTCTGGTCATAGAGTGTATAATCGCTTCAATTCCCTTAAATGCATCATCTTCAACATCTACTCCTTTCATAGCCTTACTCATTCCAGGAATCATACCCATCAAATCCTTCATGTTTCCCATCTTTTTTACTTGCTGGATTTGCTTTAGGAAGTCATCAAAACCAAATTGGTTTTTAGCAATTTTCTTCTGCACTTTCCTAGCTTCCTCTTCATCAAATTGTTGTTGAGCACGCTCCACTAAGGAAATAACATCTCCCATACCTAAAATACGACTTGCCATTCTATCAGGATAGAATACATCAAGCCCATCCATTTTTTCGGATGTTCCAATAAATTTAATTGGCTTATCCACAACTGAACGAATAGTAAGTGCAACACCACCTCTGGTATCACCATCTAATTTCGTAAGAACTACTCCATCAAAATTTAGTTTATCGTTAAAGGTTTTTGCTGTATTTACAGCATCTTGCCCTGTCATGGAATCCACGACAAATAAAATTTCCTGAGGATTAACAGCTTTCTTAACAGCCGCTATTTCATTCATCATAGTTTCATCAACAGCCAAACGACCAGCAGTATCAATGATTACAACATTATGTCCATTTGTTTTAGCATGCTTAACTGCATTTTGAGCAATAACTACAGGATTTTTATTTTCCCTATCCTGAAAAAGATCAACACCAACTTGTTCTGCCAATACCCCAATTTGATCAATAGCGGCAGGACGATATACGTCACCCGCTACTAACAAAGGGCGTTT
>JABGVU010000047.1 GCA_018645865.1 Flavobacteriales bacterium | reverse complement strand
GCATGTGATACCCTGAAACAGAAATGCTATTAAATTTTGGCATATTTTTTGAAGTGTATTCAAAAATATCTGAGATAATACGCATGGAATGTTGTGGCGGATAGATATAGGTATTGCGCACCATAAATTCTTTTAGGATGTCATTCTGTATAGTTCCTGATAGTTTTTCTAAGTATACTCCTTGTTCTTGAGCAGCTACAATATAAAATGCTAAAATGGGTAAAACTGCTCCATTCATAGTCATTGAAACAGACATTTTATCAAGTGGAATATGATTGAATAGGATTTTCATATCCTCAATAGAATCAATAGCAACTCCTGCCATACCTACATCACCAATTACTCTTTCATGATCGGAATCATATCCTCTATGCGTAGCTAAATCAAATGCTACTGAAAGTCCTTTTTGGCCGGCAGCTAAGTTTTTTCTGTAAAACTCATTTGATGCTTCTGCCGTTGAAAATCCTGCATATTGCCTGATTGTCCAAGGGCGCATAACGTACATAGTTGAATAAGGACCTCTTAAATTTGGAGCTATTCCTGCAACAAAATTCAAGTGTTCAGCTTCTTTAACATCTTGTTTTGTATATTGACTTTTAATTTCAATTTGCTCAGGGCTTATCCAAGTTCGCTGGTTGTTAATTTCTTCTTTTTTCGTGTTTTCTAGGTTATACTCTTTTAATAATTCATTTACTAAATAATCAATATAGTATGCGCCTTGTGTTGGGTCGCAGACTTTATCCAAATAACTTTCTTGCCTAAGTATATTTTGCTGATTTCTTGCAATTCTTTCTGAAAACTCTGTTGGCATTTCAAAGCTATGATTGTAAGAATTAATCATAATTGCATTGGCTCCTCCAAAAATTGCTGACATACATTCTGTAGTGCTTCTAAGAATATTATTATAAGCATATTTTTGTTCTTTATTACTGAGTGAACTTGAAGTAAAAATAAATGGAGTAGTTCCTGTTTTTTGTTCCCAGAGTATCCTAAATGCCTTTAGTTTTGCAATTTCTAAAAAATAATTACTATTTATTTCAAAGTGAAATTGGATATTGTTTTTCTTATCAATTCCTTCTTTAAAAGCAGTAGCTATTTCTTCTTTAGCTGTTTTTCCTTTCGCAAAAATGGTGCTTAACAGAGTTGTGTTTACTATTCCGTGAAAAGCACCTTTTACAATTTTTCCTTTTGAGTATTCTTCCCACTGATTTATAAATTCAGCATCATAATCTTTAAAATCAATTCGGATGTGTTCTATTTCAATGCCCTTTAGTAAAACTGCTAACTTGTTTGGATGAGTGAAGCATAAACCACTTACATTATTTTGTAAAGCTTCAAGCGCTCTTTTATTTCCTTCTTTGGGGTTTTTGGCATTAATAAGCTGATAGCTTTCCCAATCTTCAGGAAAAGAACTATTGAAAATAGGGGTATTGTCGTTAGCATGATAAATAGGGGCGATCTCAATACCTTGAGCGCTTGAAACTAATTTTTCATTATAATTATCTCCTTTAAGATCAGTTGTGATTTTCTCAATCCATTCCTTTTTTGTTGTAGTATTAAATGCTGAAAATAATTTACTCATTTTTTTCTCTTATAATAAAGATATCTTCATTTTCTTTCTTCATTAAGAATTTTTCTCTAGCAAATTTCTCTTGCTGAGCAGGATCATTTTGCAGCTGATATAACTCAGTACTATCTGATTTGATTTCGGAAATGTAGAATTCTTTTTGATTTTTTAAATCATCAACTGTATTCTTGATTTTTCTTTGATTAATTAGATTATAATCATCTATAAAAATGACCCATAAGATGAATAATAAAAATAAAATAAGGTATTTATTTCTTAAAGGTTTTGGAAGTTTTCTAATTATATCTTGTACTCTATTCATTTGGCAAAGATAGAAAATTACTCACGCTAAATTGTTGGAATAAAGATTCTTGTTTAAGAGAGTAGAAATATAGAAGGTTGTTTGTTTATATCTACTTTTGTTTGTTTCCATTCTTCAATAGTTTTAGTCTGAATAAATTCAGTTTTTGAAGTAATGTTTGCAGCAATACATAATTTTGTTTTGTTATTGCATTGTGTTTTTAAGGTGTCCAGTAATTGATGATTTCTGTAAGGGGTTTCCATAAAAATTTGAGTTTGCCCAGTTTTTTTAGCCAAACCTTCTAAGTTACGAATTGCTCTATTACGTTCTCCTTTTTCAATTGGTAGGTAGCCTGTAAATGCAAAATTTTGTCCACTCATCCCTGAACTTATTAATGCAAGTAGGATAGATGAAGGGCCAACCAAAGGTATTACCTCTATCTGGAAATCATGGGCGTATGCTACAATTTTTGACCCAGGATCAGCAATACAGGGTAAGCCTGCTTCTGAAAGAATTCCAACATTTTCTCCATTTAAAATATGTGGTAGGAAATCCTTCTCTAAGCTAAGTGTATTATGTTTTCCGCAGTCATAGAAAATCGTATTATCAATATCCTTTTCTCTATAAATCTTTTTGATATGCCTTCTGGCAGTTCTTATATTTTCAACAATAAAGATATTAATTTCCTTAATATGATTAGTGATGATAGAAGGTAAAACGGATTCTTGTGAGCCGTCACTTAGAACTGTTGGGATTAGATATAATTTTCCTTTATTCAATGTTTTTTATTATTTTCTCACATGCTTTATTAAGCATGTTGTATACATCTTGGAATCCATTCTTTCCACCATAATATGGGTCGGGTACTGACTGGTGAGTATTTGGATTAATTTCATTCAATATCATCCTTATTTTATTGCGTTCTGTTTCAGAAGATGCTAAACTAATAAGGTGAGTGTAATTATTAGTATCCATAGCGTAGATGATGTCAAATTTATCAAAATCTGCTCTTGAAAATTGCCTAGCCCTTTTTTGATTTAAATCAATAGTGTATTTATTGGCAATCTCAATTGATCGAATATCAGGTTGTTTCCCGATATGATAAGCGGCTGTTCCGGCTGAATCTACTTCAAGATTTAAGTGTTTCCCTTTAGTGAGAAGTATTCCCTCTGCAAGTGGTGACCGGCAGATGTTTCCTAAACAAACCATCAGAATTTTCATAGTTTATGAAAGCGTTAACTTTTTCTCAATATCAGAAATATAACCTTTGAAACGCTTGTCAGTATCGGCTAAGTTATTGACGGTTTTGCATGCATGTAGTACTGTAGCATGATCTTTGTTTCCGCAATATTTTCCAATCATAGCTAAAGAGTTTTTAGTCATTTGCTTGGAGAAAAACATAGCTAATTGACGACATTGTACAATTTCTCTTTTCCTAGTTTTTGACTTCATAGTTTCAATAGGAATATCAAAATAATCACAAACAACTTTTTGGATAAAATCAATAGAAACTTCTCTTACTGTATTTTTTACAAATTTATCTAGCATGTTTTTAGCTAGGTCAATTGTAATTTCTTTTTTGTTTAAAGAGGATTGGGCTAATAATGAAATTAATGCACCTTCCAGCTCTCTAACATTTGTAGTGATAGAATAAGCAATGTGTTCTACTACTTCATAAGGAATATCAATACCATCTTTTTTGATCTTCTTGTTTAAGATGGCTAATCTTGTTTCTAGGTCAGGTGACTGTAAATCAGCTGAAAGCCCCCATTTGAAACGAGATAATAACCTTTGTTCCATACCAATAATATCGACAGGAGCTTTGTCGGAAGTTAAGATAATTTGTTTTTTGTTCTGGTGTAGGTGATTGAAAATATGGAAGAAAACATCTTGTGTTTTTTCTTTTCCACAAAGGAATTGTACGTCATCAATAATTAATACATCAATGGATTGGTAGAAATGAACAAAGTCATTTCTCTTATTATCCTTAATTGCGTCAACAAATTGGGTTAAGAATTTGTCAGCAGAAACATATAATACAATTCTTTCAGGGTGATTATTTTTTACTTCAATACCAATAGCATTAGCTAAGTGAGTTTTTCCAAGCCCTCCTGATCCATAAATGAATAGTGGGTTGAAAGATGTTCCTCCAGGGTTTTGTGAAACAGCAAATCCTGCAGAACGTGCTAAACGATTACACTCACCTTCAATGTAAGCGTTAAAGGTGTATGACTCGTTTAACTGTGGATTAATATTTATTTTTTGTAAACCAGGAATTATAAAAGGATTTCTGATAGAAGAACTATACGTGCTAATAGGCATGCTAATAGGATAGTTCTTTATATCAGCTTGTTCGCTGCTTGGTACTTTAGAAATATAAGGTTTTTTATCTGAAGAATTTTCAAGTAAGATATTATATTCTAATTTTGCATCTTTTCCAATCTCCCTCATGATTGTTTTTTTCATAAGGGTAAGATAATGTTTTTCCAACCATTCAAAACAAAACTGACTAGGTACTTGTATAGTAAGTGTTTTGTTTTCAAGAGCAACTGCTTTAATAGGTTTAAACCATGTTTTAAAGTTTTGAGCAGTTACATTGTCTCTGATGATTGTTAGGCAGTTATTCCAAACGTCTTGATAACTTTTTTCTTGCATTTTGTGATCTTGATTTTTCCTTTAGTAATTTGTTTTTAAGTTTTTTCTGTACTTTTTGGTTTGAGCAAATATGAAGAACTTATCGTTAATAAAAAAGAAAATTAGCACTTGACTTTGTATTTTTTTTTACAGAGTAGCATTATCAGATGAGAACTTTTGTTTAAAACTTTTTAAAGTCATATTATTATGCATTTTTAGAGCTATGTTTAACAAATATGGATCTTCCAAAAACTTTTTTTACACTATCATTTTGACTAAAATGATAATCAATCTTGCCAATATTAACTCCCGCCCATCCAACTTGGTTGATTATTATTTCTTTTTGATCTAAGTTAAGTTGCTTGACAGGACTTTTCAAGAAGGTGTGTGTGTGTCCTCCTATAATTAAATCAATATTACGTGTTTGGCCCGCAAAGGTCATGTCTGATATTTTTTCTTCCCTGTATTTGAATCCTAAATGTGAAAGACAAATAACTAAATCGCACTTTTCTTTTTGTTTTAAAAGATTTGAGTAATGATTGGCTGTTGAAATAGGATCTTGATATACAGTGTTTTGATACAATTTTTTGGGTACTAGACCGGCTAATTCTATACCAATTCCAAACACTCCTATTTTTAAATCTCCTTTTCGAAATACTTTGTAAGGTTTAAAGGTATCCTTTAATATAGTGTCTGAAAAATCATAGTTTGCAATTAAGAATGGAAAATTAGCGTGAGGGAGTTGTTTTTTTAATCCTTCTAATCCATTATCAAAATCATGATTACCTAAGGTTACCGCATCATATTTCATTTCACTCATAAGTTTAAACTCTAGCTCTCCTCCATAAACATTGAAGTAAGGAGTTCCTTGAAAAACATCTCCAGCATCCAACAAAAGTACATGCTCTTCTTGTTTTCTTATTTGTTTGATTAGTGCTGCTCTTTGCGCCATTCCTCCTAAACCTTTATTTCTTCCACTTGTAAAGGGGTGGATATGGCTGTGCATATCATTCGTGTGTAAAATAGTAATTTTTATATCCTTATTATCTCCAAAGGAAAGTTGCGGAAGTAAGGAGAGTCCAATGGTTCCTAATCCGCTTTGTTTTATAAAGTGTCTTCTGTTACTCATTATCAATGATTTTTATCCTTCCGTCAAGTGTTGCAGTGATAGTGTCAGTTTTAGTGCAATGGTCAATGATTGCATCTCTCAATTTTAAGCCTACTTTATATTGTTCTTTATTTTGGAAAAATCTCATTTTATCTCCTCCATTAGCTAAATAATCGGAAGTAATAACTTTTACTTTTTCATTATTCTCAAAATTTACTGGCCAGGAATTACTTAACACATTACCTTCTTCATCCATAATTATATTTATACCCGAAAAAGGCTCTCCACCTCTTTTGCAGATGTAATCTAAAAGTCCTAAATAATCTTTTTTATTTAATTCTAATACTACTAATTCATTGTCAAAAGGCATTAACTCGTATAGTTTTCCTCTGTTAATAGGGCCTTTATCTAGTGTAGTTCTCAATCCTCCGTTATTCATTACGCACATCTGTGCATCAGCATAGTTTAGGCATAGGTCAGTTACAAAATTTCCTAATAATGACTCACTTCCTTTTTTTGTTAAGCTAATTTTTGAATAGGTGAGTACCTCATTCATTTCTTCTTCTATTCCTTTTTGATAGGGAGCAATAATAGCTAATACACTGCTATCAGCACTTGCTTTTATTTCAGTTGTTTGGCTATCAGACGATTGTAAATTATAGGTTGCAGTGCACGAAAAAAGTAAAAGTAGTCCTAAATATATAGTGTATTTTTTTAACTTCATAAGGCTACAATATTAAGAAATAAAAATATTGTATGTATTATTGCAGCATGTATTCTTTTGAAACAAAAATTAGAGTGAGGTATGGAGAAACGGATCAAATGAGTTTTGTGTACTATGGCGTGTATGCTCAGTATTATGAAGTAGGGAGAGTGGAACTTTTTCGTTCCTTAGGTTTGTCGTATAAAGAAATTGAGACAATGGGCTTTGCGCTTCCTGTTGTAAATATGAATATTAAGTATAAGAAACCTGCTTTTTATGATGAGGAGCTTACTATAAGAACAATGATTAAAGAATTACCGTCAGCAAAAATTACTTTTAATTATGAAACTTTAAATGAAAAAGGAGAGCTGTTGAATCTGGGTGAAGTGATTTTGGTTTTTATAAATAAAAAAACGGGTAAACCTTGTTTCGTTCCTGAAGCAATTATGAATAAATTAAAAGAAAAATTATTATGAAAAATTATTGGGCAGAATTATTAGGAACTTACATTTTGGTATTTGTAGGAACAGGTGCAATTATGATTAATGAAATTTCTGGAGGTTCAGTAAGTCATTTGGGAGTTGGTTTTTCATTTGGATTAGTAGTAATGGTTATGATATATGCAATTGGTGATATATCGGGAGCACACATTAACCCTGCAGTAACAATTGCTTTTGCAGTAGCAAAACGTTTCCCAAAAAACCAAATTTTACCTTATATTTCGTTTCAATTGGTAGGGGCTATTTTGGCATCAGCAAGTTTGTATTTTATTTTCCCTGAGGCAAGTACTATGGGGGAAACCTTACCTTTAAAAGGGAATTGGAAACAATCCTTTATATTGGAATTTATTTTGACTTTTATTTTAATGTTTGTGATTCTAAATGTTTCAACTGGATCAAGTGAAAAGGGAATTACGGCTGCCTTAGCTGTTGGTGGAGTAGTTGCTTTTGAGGCTACTTTTGCAGGGCCTATTTGCGGAGCTTCTATGAATCCGGCTAGATCTATAGCTCCAGCAATTTTTTCAGGAAACTTAACTTATTTATGGTTGTATGTTGTAGCGACAATCCTTGGGGCTATTTTGGCAGTTTATTCATGTAAACTAGTGCAGGCTAAAGAGTAGATAACTATTAACAGATTCTTTTAAGTACTAAGTCTATCATTTTTTCTACTGTTTTTTTGTAATCCTTACTATACTCTTTGGTAAGTCGATTAGCTATTATAGCGCATATTGTTAATGTATTATGCCCCAGTGATTTTCCTAAATAATATAGAGCCGAAGTTTCCATTTCAAAATTTGTAATTCTATTTTCCTTATAATTAAAACTTTCCATCTTTTCATGTAAGTTAGTAATATTGGGATTTAATCTTAAGGTTCTTCCTTGAGGTCCGTAAAACCCTGGTGCAGTTGCTGTTATTCCTTTTTTTATATCTGGAAAAAGTGAAAGCAGCTTGTCTGATGCCTTTACAATATAGGGGTTTGATAAATTTCCTGGCCAGCTAGCATGTTGCTTGTATTTACTACTCATCTCTTGTTCAATTATTTCTTTTGATTCATAGAAATGAGCAATATTGTCGAGTCCTAATCCAAAAGATGAAAGTAGAAAAGAGTCAACTTCAATATCTTGCTGTAAGGAACCTGAGGTCCCTAAGCGAATAAGGTTGAGGGTTTTCTTATTCATATTTATGGTTCGGGTTTTGAAATCTATATTCACTAATGCATCAAGTTCATTAACAACAATATCAATATTGTCAGGACCAATTCCAGTTGCTATTGCACTAATTCTTTTTCCGTTTAAAATTCCTGTATGGGTAACAAATTCTCTGTTTTGTATTTTATGTTCAATACGGTCAAATTTATATGAAATTAAGCTTACCCTATCAGGATCTCCTACTAGTATTATGTCATCAGCAATTTCATCTTTAGATAAATTGAGATGGTAAATTTTATTTTCTGCAGTAAGTATTAATTCAGTCTCTGCTATTATATGCATATAAATATGTAATTTTGTATTGTCAAAAATATAAATAATATGTCAATATCAACAAGTAAAATATTAGTTCCTATCGGTTTTTCAGAACAATCTATGATTGCTCTAGGTCAAGCCTTTAATTTAGCAAAAATTAGAAAATCTGAAGTCGTTTTACTCTCAGTAGTTGAAGAGCAAAGCATGATGCAATCTTTGTTTTTAGATGATAAAAGTCATGAATTAAAGCTAAAGGTAAATCAGAAGCTAAAAGAAATAGGGGTAGAGTATGGTGAAAAATATGATGTTCATGTTGAAGCTTTGGTGTCTAAAGGAAAAGTATATAGCCAAATTAATGAAGTGGCTGAAATGATTTCTGCCGACTTAATTGTAATGGGAACTGATGGTTCGGCCGGGAAAGTTAAAAAAATAATGGGTTCTAATGCTGAGCGTGTAGTAAGGTTGGCACATTGTCCTGTTATTACAATTAAAGGAAAGTATCATAGTGAAGGTTGTGAGAATATTATTCTTCCACTTGATTTGGAGAAACAAACAAAGGAAAAGGTTACTTACGCTTTAGAATATGCTAGGTATTGGGATGCAACTATTCGTTTAGTTTCAGTAGTGCTTAGAGATAATCAAGAAGTAAGAGAAAAACTAATTAAAAACATTAATCAAGTAAAAAAATTCATTACTGATGCTGGGGTGAGATGTACTGCTGAGTTGGTTGAGGGAAAGAAAAAACAAACTTTAGGTGATTTTGTTTTTAAATATGAAAAACGTTTTAATGCTGATTTAATTATGATAATGACTAAAAAAGAGGAATTAACATTATCTAATAACATAAGTGTAACGGCAAGATATATTATTAATAATTCTGAAATTCCTGTTATGAGTATTCGTCCGAAAGAACAAAAGCATTTGACCGGGTCAACTATTGGTTTCTAAGAAATGTCATTGCTAAGTAACTTACAGCAATTATGTATTGAAAAAAAAGTAAGTATTGTAGTTGCTGAAAGTTGTACTGCTGGATTAATTGCATCAAAATTAACTGATCTTTCAGGGAGTTCATCTTATTTTAAAGGAGGTATTGTCGCTTATCAGAATGAAATTAAAACAAAAATTCTAGGAGTTAGTCAATCAATTATTGATGAAAAAACTGAGGTAAGTGCTGAGGTTGTTAAGCAAATGGCTAAAAGTGTTTTGAAAAAATTTGATGCAGATCTTGCTATAGCGACAAGTGGCTATGCTGGACCTACTGGCGGAACAAATAAAAATCCAATTGGAACTGTTTTTATTGCTATTGCAAGTGCAGAAGGTGTAGTTACTAATCGATTTATTTTTTCAGGAAATAGACAATCAGTTGTTAATCAAGCGTCTGAAAGCTCTTTAGACTTGCTTTATGCTGAGGTGAAAAAACAGCAATAAATTCCAATTTATTTAGATTAGATTGTATATTTGCAGTCCTAAATTAAGAAGCTATGTCAAGAATTTGTCAAATAACAGGAAAGAAAGTAATTGTAGGGAATAATGTTTCTCACGCTAAGAATAGAACAAAAAGAAAATTCTACCCTAATTTACAAACGAAAAAGTTTTTCATTCCTGAAACTGGTGAAACAGTTATTCTAAAAGTTTCAGTAAATGCATTAAGAACAATTGATAAAAAAGGTATTGCTGCTGTTTTATCTGAGGCTAAAGCAAACGGTAATGTGCTTGTTTAATTAATAAATTATATTGAGTTATATAAAAGTTGCTATCTTTGATGGCAACTTTTTTTATTTATAACTAAAAAATATCTTATGAAAAATGTATTTAAATTAGCATCACTATTCGCAATTATGCTTTTATTTATAATTTCCTCTT
>JABGVU010000052.1 GCA_018645865.1 Flavobacteriales bacterium | reverse complement strand
ATATATCCTCTAAGAGTTAAATAAAGTAAAGACCCTGAAAAAAATAAAAAAACAAAAACAGAGGATGCCCCTACCGGATCTATATATAACAATGTTAACAATATTGATAATGAAATAGCTATTTCTGTAGTTAATAGTAATCCATTTTGGATTACTGTAGTAAGTTGATTAACCTCAGTCACAGTATTTCTAATTAATGTTGCAGAATTTGTATTAAGATTAATTATATAATCTCGTTTCAAATAACTTCCATAAAGTTTTGAGGATAGAAACTGAGCAATATCTTGAGAAAAATCAGCTTGTTTGTATGTTATATATAATAATAATCCAGTTTTTAAAAAATATATTAGTGAGAAAATTATCATAGCTGAAGTAATCAATTCTAAATTTGAATCAATTCCTAAGGATGAAAAAAAACTTTTTATTTCAACATACTTGTTTAAAATTTCTGGTTCAATTATCAAATTTACTATAGGCAGAAGTAACCCCAAACCAAAAGATTCCATAATCATTCCTAATAACATTAAAAAGGATAAATAAACAGCTCTGTATCTAAATGATGGAGGAATTAAAAAAATTAATTTTTTTATCAAAATTATAATTTAGTATCTATAGTATTCAGGCTTAAAAGGGCCATCAACTTTAACTCCTATATAATTTGCCTGATCTTCACTCAACTCTTCTAGTTCAACTCCCAGACGGGACAAATGTAATTTAGCTACTTTTTCATCTAAATATTTAGGAAGCATATAAACTTCATTATTATATTTTTCTGAATTTAACCAAAGTTCTAATTGAGCTAACGTCTGATTTGTAAAAGAGTTACTCATAACAAAACTAGGATGACCAGTTGCACAACCTAAATTAACTAATCTTCCTTCTGCAAGAATAATTATATCTTTTCCATCTATGTTATACAAATCAACTTGAGGTTTAATTTCATCTTTAGTATGACCATAATTGTCGTTTAACCATGTCATATCTATTTCATTATCAAAGTGACCAATATTACAGACAATAACTTTATCTTTCATTAATCTAAAGTGCTCTTCTTTTAAAATATCTTTATTTCCAGTAGCGGTTACAATTATATCTGCATTTCCAATGGCCGTTTTCATTTTTTTAACTTCATGTCCATCCATTGAAGCTTGCAATGCACAAATAGGATCAATTTCAACGACAGTCACTATTGCTCCTGCTCCACTAAATGATGCAACAGTTCCTTTTCCAACATCACCATATCCTGCAACTACTACTCTTTTCCCAGCGATCATTATATCAGTAGCTCTTCTAACAGCATCCACTGCACTTTCTTTACAACCATACTTATTATCAAATTTTGATTTAGTTACTGAATCATTTACATTAATTGCTGGAAGAGGAAGCGTCCCTTTTTTTACTCTTTCATATAATCTATGAACTCCAGTGGTAGTTTCTTCAGACAACCCTTTAATATCTTTTACTAGTTCAGGGTAATGGTCTAAAACTAAATTTGTTAAATCCCCACCATCATCTAAAATCAGATTTAATGGTTTTTTATCTTCCCCAAAAAATACTGTTTGTTCTATACACCACTCAAACTCTTCTTCATTCATACCTTTCCAAGCATAAACAGGAATACCTGCTGCTGCTATCGCTGCTGCTGCATGATCTTGTGTAGAAAAAATATTACAAGAACTCCAAGTAACATCGGCTCCTAATTCAACCAATGTTTCTATAAGTACCGCAGTTTGAATTGTCATATGGAGACAACCTGAAATTCTAGCTCCTTTTAGTGGTTTTGTTTCGCCATATTCTTCTCTTAATGACATAAGACCTGGCATTTCAGCTTCTGCTAATCTAATTTCCTTTCTTCCCCAATTAGCTAAAGAAATATCTTTTACTTTGAAAGGAATATATTTACTATTACTCTTTGTTTTCATAATTTAATTTTCTGTTTAATTTTTTCTACATAATCTAATTTTTCCCATGTAAAAAGTTCAACTTCTATCGTTTTAGTTTCACCATTCGGAGAATT
>JABGVU010000089.1 GCA_018645865.1 Flavobacteriales bacterium | reverse complement strand
CCGACTATCTAAAATCAATCAAGCACTTATTTTCCTTACCAAAATTGACAATCGTTTTTATACACAGGGATCATCCTTTTCTTTAAATGATTTAATTAAGGAAAAACTACAAATTTTTGAGACTGCGATTCAAGAAAAAAATTTGAAGTTGGAACTAGATTTATTAGATATTACTCAAATTTATATGAATCCTTATTTGGCAGAAACCTTAATTATTAACTTGATTAAAAATGCAATTATACATAATACAAATGGAGGTATGTTGCATGTACAGTTAAGCAATAATACCTTGAGTATTTCCAATAGTGGCTATCCACTTTCATTTCCTCAAAAGGATATTTTCAAAAGATTTATAAGGAGTGAGAATAGTAAAAAAAATCTTGGTATTGGTCTTTCAATTGTACAAAGAATTTGTAAATTGTATAACTTTGATCTAAAATATAAATATCAAGAGGAGCATAATTTTGTTATTCAATTCGAGAATTAAATGAAAATGATAAAAAAAATAAAATTTATTATAGCAAGTCTAATGCTTATTTCTTGCACCTCAGTTGACATTAAAGCTCAAGTAATTCATAATGTGAACGCAGCAGAGTTTTATAAACTAATGAATTCTGTTGAAGGAATTGTTTTGGATGTTAGAACTATTGATGAAGTAAATGAAGGGCATATAAAAGATGCAACTAATCTTGATTTTTATGCTTCAGATTTTACAGATAAATTAAATTTGATAAGAAAAGATGTACCTATTTTTGTTTATTGCAGAAGCGGAGGAAGAAGCGCGAAGGTTGTGGCTGAAATGAAAGATTTAGGTTTCCAGAAAGTATATAATTTATTAGGTGGTTTTGGATCCTGGAAATCAGAAGAGTTTAATGTTGTTAGCGAAAAGCAAATGAAAGTTGTAAAACAAAAATTAGTTTCAACTATTGAATTTTCTGATATAATAGAAAGCAATGATGTTGTATTAGTTGATTTTAGCACACAGTGGTGTGTTCCTTGTAAAAAGATGAAACCAATTATTGAAGAAATAAAAAATGAAAATAAGGATGTAAAAGTCGTTTTTATTGATGCTGATATTAATAAAGAATTAATAAAGAAATACAAGATAAGAGGGGTGCCAGTTTTTATTGTTTTTAAAAATGGAAAAGAAATTTTTAGGCATGTTGGATTATTAAGTAAAATTGAAATAATTAATAAAATTAAATAAATGAATATACAAGAATTAATTAATGACACAGCAACCACTATTGTGGATGTGAGAACAGAGATTGAATTTGAAGAAGGAAATGTACAGGGATCAATAAATATCCCTTTACATAATATAATTGAAAAGGTTGAAGAATTAAAGGCAATGCAGCCTTTAGTTCTGTGTTGTCTTTCTGGAAATAGAAGCGGACAAGCTACAGCCTTTTTACAAGCTCAGGGTTGTGATAATGTATATAATGGAGGGGGTTGGGAAATGGTTGATGCTCAAAAACGATAATATCCTTGGAAACCTTTAATATATTAGGTGTTATTGGAGCGCTAGTTATTGGTGTAGTCCTTGGTATAACAGGAGGTGGCGGTTCTATTTTAACAGTTCCTATTCTTGTTTATCTCTTAGGCGTTATGCCTATTACTGCAACTGCGTATTCCTTATTTATTGTAGGTATAACTGCATTGTTTGGTACATTTCGTAATATAATGAAAGGAACGATTGATTTTCGTGTTGCTTTTGTATTTTCAATTCCGGCATTTATTGCAGTTTATTTAACTCGTAATCTGATTATCCCGTCAATACCTACTATTATTTTTGCAGTTCAAAACTTTGTGTTAACTAAGGATTTGGCTATAATGATTTTCTTTGCATTTATTATGTTTTTTTCTGCAATTTCTATGATAAGAACAAGGAAGAATATTGCTGTTAAACAAGTTAGTGAATTTAACTTTTTTATTATAACTATTGAAGGTTTTGTAATTGGAATGCTTACTGGCCTTGTAGGTGCAGGTGGGGGTTTTTTAATCATTCCTGCCTTAGTGTTATTTGCTAATTTACCAATGAAAAAGGCGGTAGCTACCTCTCTTATGATTATTTCGATAAAATCATTAATTGGCTTTTTAGGTGATATTGGAAATATTGAAATTGATTGGGAGTTTCTGCTTATGTTCTCAATATTATCTATTATTGGAATTATTATTGGAATTTATCTTAATAATTTTATTGAAAGCAAAAAAATTAAAAAAGCTTTTGGTTGGTTTTTACTAGTCATGGCAATATATATCATAATTAAAGAAATACTATTTTAAAATGAGAGTAGAACAAATTTATACAAGCTGTTTAGCGCAGGGCGCTTATTATATTGAAAGTAATGGCCAGGCTGCTGTGATTGATCCTTTACGTGAAGTTGGGGCTTATATTGAAATGGCTGAAGAAAGAGGAGCTAAAATTAAATATGTTTTTGAAACACATTTTCATGCGGACTTTGTAAGCGGACACCTTAGCTTGGCAAAACAAACAGGAGCTAAAATTGTATTCGGACCTACAGCAAAAACTAATTTTGAAGCTATTATTGCTGAGGATAATCAAGTATTTGAAATTGGATATTTAAGTATTAAAGTCTTGCATACTCCAGGACATACTATGGAAAGTTCTTGTTATTTATTAAGTGATGAAACGGGAAAAGATAAAGCAATTTTTTCGGGAGACACTTTGTTTCTAGGAGATGTAGGTAGGCCTGATTTAGCACAGAAATCCGATATAACTAAGCAAGATTTAGCAGGAATTTTATTTGATAGCTTAAGAACAAAAATAATACCTTTAACTGATGATGTAATTGTTTATCCTGGGCATGGAGCTGGTTCGGCTTGTGGAAAAAATATGAGTAAGGAAACAGTCGGGACTATTGGACATGAAAAAGCGACTAATTATGCTTTGCGTGCTGATATGACTAAGCAAGATTTTATCAATGAACTAATAGATGGAATTTTGCCTCCACCAGCTTATTTTTCTGAAAATGTTAAGTTAAACATACAGGGAACTTCTTCAGTTGATGTCGTTATTGAAAAAGCTATAAAACCCATTTCAGTAGCAGATTTTAAAGAACTTTCAACAAAGAAAAATTCAATTGTTTTAGATGTGCGTAATCAAAAAGAATTTGTAAAAGGTTTTATTCCAGATTCTATTTTTATTGGAATTGATGGAGGCTTTGCTCCTTGGGTTGGAGCTATTATCAAAGCTGTTGATACATCAATTTTATTGGTGTGTGATAAGGATAGGTTGCAAGAAACAGCTACTCGATTATCGCGTGTAGGTTTTGATAATATACTAGGACATTTGCAGGGAGGTATTAATGCTTGGGATGTAAATGATTTACACAGTCTGCAATCTATTTCAGCTAAAAAATTTGCAAGCATTTATAAAGAAGATAATGCTATTCATATTGTTGATGTACGTAAAGCGAGCGAATACAATAGTCAACATATTAGTGGTGCAGAGTTAGCTCCTTTAAGCAACTTGGATAAGCATCACAATAAATTTACTACATCAAATGAAAATTTTGTTCACTGTGCAGGAGGTTACCGATCAGTTATTGCTGGGTCATTGCTTAAAAAACAAGGAATTAGTAATGTAATTAATATTGAGGGAGGTTTTGATGCTATTAAAGAAACAGTTATTCCTTTATCGGATTTTATTTGTCCTACAACTTTATAATATATGAGTAAGGAGCATTGGGAAAATATATACGCAACTAAAGGTATGCAGGAATTAAGTTGGTTTCAAAAAGTGCCTACAACTTCTTTGGAATTAATTAATCAAGTTGCTAAAAATAAGCAGGACGCAATTATTGATATTGGGGGTGGTGATGGGTTTTTGGTTGATAATTTACTTGCATTAGGTTATACTGATATTACAGTTTTAGATATTTCCGAAAATGCAATTGATAGAGCAAAAAAACGATTAGGTAAGTTGGCTAAAAAAGTAAAATGGATAGTAGCTGACATTACTGAATTTGTTCCTAATCAAGAATATTTCATTTGGCACGATAGAGCAGTGTTTCATTTCTTAATTGAACAGCAAGACAAAGACTATTATCGTGAATTAGTGAATTCAGCTGTTAGCGGTTATTTTATTTTAGCTGCTTTTTCAGATCAGGGACCAAATAAATGTAGCGGATTAAAAATTTGCAGATATGCTAAGCAGGATATGCAAAATTTTCTCTCTGTTAATTTTAGAATGATAAGCTCCTTTAAGCACAATCATCCAACCCCATTTGGAACGTACCAGAATTTTATATTTTCAGTCTTTAATAAGATTAATAAGAATTAATTCTTTTATTGGTTGAAATAGTTAAATATTATATAAAATGTTATATTTTTGTAGTATAATAATTTACTAAGAATTAGAATCAGGAAAATTAGTGATATTTGAAAACAATAATATTAACAGTATTGATGTTAATAGATTAGATAAAGGAATTTACCTTATTGAAATTGATGGTGTTAAAACAAAGTTTGTAAAAAAATAAAATGAAAATAAAAGAAATATTTAAAGTAATTTTTTCTATTGCGATGACTGTATTTATACTGTCTGTTTCAATGGGAATGAATGTTTCCAAAATGAAATGTGATGAAGATGGTAGTGTGTACTTAGGTACTCAAGTGCCTTCTTGTAGTGAGGAAAATGAAGTGGTTTGTAATGAGGAGCAGGAGAAAGTTTCTTGTTGTATGATTGAGGTTAAAAAATCATGTTGTCCTGAAACTAATGATAAATCCTGCGCAAGTAGTACCCAGAATATTCATTATGATTTTGAAACTATATTAACTGTTTTTGAACTTGATTTTTCAAAAATAACTATTTTACTTTCTTTCTTAAATTCGTATGACAGTAAATCATATTTTGTAAAAGTTAATAATTATTTTAGTGGTATACCACCACCAAAACTGAACAAACCCCAATTATCAAAGATTCAAGCGTTTCTTCTATAAGATTTATTCAGTACTAAAACTGAAGACTAATCTTAAAGAAAAGAAATGAAAAAGACACTAATTATTGCAATGGTGCTTATTGCAACTATAAATACAAAAGCACAAGAAAAAATAAAAGGTAGGGTTGTTGAGCTAATGGAAGATGGAAATGAAACACCAATTCCTGGAGCTAATGTGTATTGGGAAGGAACTACTATTGGTGTGGCTTCTGATGAAGAGGGTTTTTACTTAATCCCAGAACCTGTGAGTTATCCCGCTACTATGGTGGTTAGTTTTGTAGGTTATCAAGCATACACTCAAGTAATAAAGGAAAATAGCCATTATCATATTGTGCTTTCTCCTTCTGTTGAACTTGATGAGGTAAAAGTGAAGGGTAAGGTAAATACTACTAAGTTCTCTACTATCAATGCAATTAATATGCAAACTTTATCTACTGGGGAATTGGAGAAGGCTGCTTGTTGTAATTTGTCTGAAAGCTTCAGTACTAACGCAACAGTTGATGTGACCTTTTCAGATGCTGTTTCTGGGGCAAAACAAATTCAGATGCTTGGTTTGGATGGGATGTATACTCAGATTACACAAGAAAATATGCCTTTAATTAGAGGGATTTCTTCTGCTTATGGGCTAAGTTATGTGCCGGGAACTTGGATAGAATCTATACAAATAATAAAAGGAAGTGGTTCTGTTATTAATGGTTTTGAATCTTTTGCAGGACAAATAAACTTGGAATATTATAAGCCAGAATCGGCACCTAAACTTTTTTGGAATATGTATACTAACCAAGAAGGAAAAATAGAGAATAATCTTCTGCTTGCAAAAAAATCTGGTAATTGGAAATCGAATCTGTTTACTCATATTTCATATTTTGATAAAGAAATAGATCATAACAAAGATAATTTTTTAGATGTGCCGACAGTAACGCAGTTAAATGCACTTAATAGATGGAAATATGAAGGAAAAGACAATTATCGCATGTCTTTTACCGTAAGAGGATTGGTTGAGGATAGAGTAGGAGGGACTGTAAAAAATGCAGACTCTTCTTATGTAGTTGATATTCATAATGATTTATTGGAGTTTACTTCTAAAACAGGAGTGATAAATAGTCCTGGAAAAAGTGCAGGACTGCAAACCTCATTCAGAAGGCATAATCAAACAGCAGTTTTTGGTAAAAATAATTATAAGGGACTGCAAGAAAGCGCTTATCTAAATCTTATCAGACAAACCTATTTAGGCAATACTGACCATAAATTAAAGTATGGAATAAGTTATTATGCAGATAGGTATACTGAAAGTTTTTCTGGAAATATAAATACCGCATTTACTGATAAAGTAAGGATGGATTTAATGAGTGGATTATTTTCTGAATATAATTATAGTTTGGGTGAAAGCTTCAATCTTACTGCTGGTTTGCGTGCAGACTACTACAATAATACTGAGCAGCTTAATTACTTGCCAAGGTTAAATATGAAGTATAATCCAACTGAAGATATGGCTATTCGTTTCTCTGCAGGTAAAGCTTTTCGTATTGCTAATGTATTTGTTGAAAATGCTTCTTTTTTAGCGTCTAATAGAACAATTTCATTGGAAGAGTTAGATCCAGAAATAGCTTGGAATTACGGAATGAATATTACCTATTGCTTTAGGTTATTTGGGCGTGAAGGGACTATAAATGCTGATGCATATAGAACTGAATTTGAAAATCAAATTGTGGTTGATATTGAAAAACAAACTGAATTATCCTTTTATAATTTAAAAGGAGTCTCCTATGCAAACAGTATGCAGTTGGATTTGGCATATGAATTATTCGATCGTTTTGATGTTAAGATGGCTTACAAGATTAATGATGTTAGAACTACTTTTGGAGGTGATGATAAAACAGCACCATTAACACCTAAGAATAGAGGATTGTTTAATATCTCATACGCTACTAACTTT
>JABGVU010000053.1 GCA_018645865.1 Flavobacteriales bacterium | reverse complement strand
TTGCTGTTAGACTGTTGTTCTCATAAGGATCATTTTCATTATCATTACTCATGGCCGAGATACCATCAGTTGAATAATAATTAAAACCAACATAATAATTTTGTTTTTCGTTCGCTCCATCAATTGAATAAAAAACATCTTTCGTATTATTTTCACCTGCTCTTACAATAGCATCTTGATGCTTGCCTATTTTACCTTTTTTAGTAAAAATATTAATTGTTCCACCGACAGCACCATTCCCATATAGTGAGCTTTGGCTGCCTTTCAAAATTTCAATTCTATCGATTGAATCTTTGAATAAACCCTCGGCATAAAATGCATTATCAGGGGTTGATGGGTCATACATTTTTACACCATCAATATAAATTGTTGAATAACGTTTTGGTAAGCCTCTCATTTGAATACCAGCATTAGTTCCCTTTCCACCTAGCTGAAAAATATTTAATCCTTGTACTTCACTATCCAAAAGTTCTATTAAAGACGAGCCTGAAGAATTTTCAATTGTTTCAGAGTCAATAACAGTTACTTGGCTACCAACTGTGCTGTACGACTGGGGAGTTTTTCCAGCTGAAATAACAATTATAGGAATTTCTTTTGAAAAAACTGAACTTGTAACTAAAATAAAATATAAAAATACTAACGCCCTTAACATCATAAAACACACCCATTGTTAAGCTCCATAAAATATGGAACTAATTAATTTAATGCCGATGTCAATTGAAATTGTAGAACTAGACTTTTCCTGGCCTTTGCTCAACAGCGGACTATATCGGGTGGCACTCGGACTTTACCGTTGCAGGAACAGTTAATGATATTCTCATTAATTCCCCACCAAGATTCGATACATATGATTACTTAGTTTTTTTTTTGTTATTGTCAATAAAAGATTTAATAAAACTTGAGTAATAATCTAAAATACTTGTAATTTTGATTTAACTTTATATAATTTTTTTTGTGAATTACTTAAAAATCAGCGTAGGAATTTTTTTAGCTTTGGCAGCTAGTCGTTTTATCCCTCATCCACCAAATTTTACTAGCTTAATGGCTTTAAGCTTTTATGTACCAGCAATATTAGGAATTAGATATTTGCCCGCATTAATACTTAGTTTTCTAATAACAGATTTGTTTATTGGGTTTCATGGAGTGACCCTTTTTACTTGGGGTAGTGTTATTCTTATAGGATTATCTGCGAAATTTTTTCTTACAACTAAATTAACTAGAATTATGGGTGCTTTAACAGGTGCTGTTATTTTCTTTGTAATAACTAACTTTGGTGTCTTCTCTCTTGGATCGTATGGCTACACAATTGAAGGTTTGATGACTTGTTACACTCTTGCTCTACCATTTTTTGGTAATACATTAGTATCTACTATTTTATTTGCAGCTATTATTGAAACTGCTCTAGGAAGTAAAATATTTCTAAAAAAGTTTTTTAGTCGTGTAGATCAGTCCCTGTAGCAAACTGTCTATAGGTACTATCAAATTCTTTTCCCAGTTTATCCATCATTTTCGTACCTTCTACATCGTCACTTTCTGCAATCTTAATTTCAGGCCATCTTTCTTTTGGAAATTTTGTGTATAGACTAAAAGTTTTAGCCAATCCTTGAATTTCATTTTTTGTAATTGTTGGCATTCTTAACATACTTTCACTTGTGTTTGATAAAGAGCATATTTCTTCATCTTTTATATAACCTTTTCTAATAGCAAGGTCCCTTAGAGGGGTGCCATGATAAGGGGCAAATATAAAAGCTCCAGTAGCATCAATACTATCTGGAAGCTCTCTAACAAAATTTATTGTATCAAATATCAAATCTCTAGTTTCATCTGGCATTCCAATAATACTATTTGCACAAGATGCATAATCATGTTCTGCAGCAATCTGAAATGCTCTTATTTGAACTTCATTTTTTACATTTCTTTTAAGATAATTTCTTCTATATTCATAATTTCCATGTTCAATTCCAATATTCATTCTTAACATGTTCATTTCTGCTAAACCAGCAGCTCTATACTCATTAATAGTTTCTGCTCTTGTGTTCATCCAAAAAGGGATTTTATAATCTGAATACAATTCTTTTAATTCATCAAACTCTCGATTTGACATGGCTAAGAAAGTGTCAACAACAAAATATATTAAGTTAGGATCATATTTTTTTACCAAAAAATCTAATTCTTTTTTCATTCTCTTTATACTTTTTTTTCTATGAAACTTTCCACCTGTTTCGGCTTTATATTCAACATTATTAGAAGGCGAATTACAAAATGTACATGTGTAAGGACACCCTCTTTGTGTTTCAAAACCTACAGCACGCCAAATTTCTCCTTGCATTGGTCTATATAAACTTCCTGACTCAAATAAATCCCAATCTGGTATTGGTACCGAGTCAATATCAATAGGGGGTCGCATATTATTTCTAAAAATATTTCCATCACCTTTTACTGTACAATTTTTAATTTGATCAATCCTACCACCAGCACAAAGTGCATTAGCCATTTCTACAACTGCTCCCTCACCTTCACCTCTACAAACATAGTCAACAAGATCGTTTTGAATAATTTTATTTGCTGCATAAGTCGCAAAAACTCCCCCAAAAAAAGTTTTGTATGTTCGATCTTTTTCGGGAATTGCTTTAAGTAAATCTATTGCAAGATAGTAGGTGCTTTCAAGTACTGAGACTAAAATTAAATCTGGCTTGAAAGTTGCTACTTTTTTTTTAAAAGCTTCTACAATACCATTTTTAGGTTTTACACCTTTTTCATGCCATTCAGTATTATCATATTTGTGTACATTTCTATTTTCAACTTTTTCTTCATTGGTATTTTTACCAAGAGTTAAAGAATCAATATCTTCGTAATAAGTGCAGTCAAAAAGATCTAGTGGATAGCCCTCTTGTTTAAGTAAAGCTGTAAAAATACCAACTGATTGGGGCATGAGCGCGCTCATGTGAAGATTTGGATAAAAAATTAATATCTTAAAATCTTTTGGATTTCTTGCAGTGAATGGTGACTTTAACATATGACAACCTTTATTATAGAAATACTGTAATTACAAATTAAAAAAAATTTCCACTCCATTTGTTAATATTAGCAACTTCAATTAAGTCTGCATCAAGTGTAAAGAGTCTACATTTGTATTTTTTTAACAGTCTGCTAATGAGAAATCTGTCTACACGAGCTCTCGAATCGTACACAAAGTAATTACTTCTCTCAGATTTATAAAATTGCTTACCACCTTTCATACCAATTCCAGAAATTATTATATTAGAGTTAGGGTTTTCATCTAAAGCTAAAAGAATTGCATAAAAGCCTGAAGAAACACCTTGAATTTTTTTATTTTTAATAGAATTAAATAAGTGAAATATTTTATTAGAAAATTTTTCCTGATGTTGTAGTTCAGCAACTAATAGTGAAAATTTTTTATTTGAAAAAAATTTAGATTGAAAATTCCATTGAACAGAGTTTGGCAAACACATAACTTGAATATTTTTTTCTATTTGGTAGGGTAAAATAATTTTACCAGACCTTGCAATTATTCTTTCGGGTCTAGCTTTAATAATTTTTTCCCTAGCTAATTCATTTACAGAAAATTCACGAGCCCCAACAATACATGTTAATTTATTTTTTAAATATTTTTTTCGAAAATTAATAGCTCTTTCTGCAGCACCATTAGCAGTATAAATTTTATCTACTTGTAAATCTGGTAATTTCGATTCAGGTTTTGACCCGAGAACTAAGATGTTATTAACAAGCATTTAAGAGTTATTAATTTTTTTTATAACTTCCACTAAATTTTTTTTTGTATCGACAGAAATAGATTTATCAGACATTTTTATCATTTTTACATCATGGCCAAGTTCAAGAAATCTCAGCAATTCACAATCTTCTAAGTTTTCAAGTGGAGTTTTTTTATTTACTGATTTAAATACAATTAATGATTTGTATGGAAGTGAGTAAATACAAACTTGTCTCCATGATTTAACAAATTTTTTTTCTTTGGTTGTAGGTATTGGAGCCCTTGATTGATATAATAGCCTTCCATCTTTTCTAAAAACAACTTTTGGAATATGACCTGAGTAAAAAAGTTTTCTATCTTTAATTTGAGTATAACCGTTGATTATTGTCTTTGGATTTTCTTTCAACTGGTATAATATAATTTATTTCATCTTTGACCTGCTTCGGTATCACCTCATAATATTCATAGTTCCGCTTTACTGTACTCTCCCTAAATGGTTCATGGTGGAAGTTGTTATAATTAGTTCTTCTAACTGCAGGCTGCGTGGATGGCTTTTCTTTTTTTATGTTAAATGGATTTAATGGATCTGTAATTCCATGTCGCTGCTGCGCCTGCTTTTTTCTTTGTTCATTAATGTTCTGCAAGTGCTGTGGATAATGATAGCCAGCTCTTCTGTTTCGTTGTTTTTTTATTGCTGTTTGAGATAGCGCAATGCCAGTATCATTAAAACCTACCTTACCTCTAAAATTTTGAATAGTGTCTGCTCTTCCTTTAGTGCCTTTAGTATTTTTTTGCTGTGTGGAATATGATTGATACAATTCCTTGATCTTATCTTCGAAATCACTCATTTTTTCTTCCTATGTTTTCTGTAAATAATTGAACAGCACATAACATTAATAAAATCACCAATTGGCATTGGATCATCAAGCTCATTAGGCGGAAACCACATATCTCTTACTGTAAATAACATTTCATAAGTTCTTTCAGTCACCTCTACTGGTAATGTTGGAGCTGGTTTTGCATCTGTACCAAAAGGATCTGCATAACTAGTATTTTTTAGGTTCTTCATATTCAATCCTATAACCAACTAATCGATCACCATGAAAATCATCTGGTAGTGATCTGTTATCAATTGGTTTAAATTTAAAACCTCTTTCTTCAAGAAATTTTACCATCCTATTAAATTCGCTGCTGGCTACTATTCTTTCAGCACAGCCGAATACAAATTCATTTTCCTGCGGCTCACGAATATCTTTTATTAAAAAGCGCCTAGTGTTGTATGTCAATTTATTACCTCACTTCCATCTCCATTAAATTCAGGTGGGTAATCATCGTAATCTTCTTCAACTATTCCATTAACATCATCATGCTCTCTTTTATCTAAATGCACATAGACCTCTTCAACAGTTGGCCCAATTGTTTCAACTGGGGATCGGGAATCGAAATTTAAATGCGGTAATAGCTTTTCAGCTTTTTTCATAGCAGCATCAAAATTGTTGCTGTTGAAATTTAGTTCATAGTATTTTGTCACTCTTACTTGAGCTGTATATCTTTTAATTCTCTTGGGCATCAGTTCCTTTAGTTAATTATTTAATAATGAAGCGAATATATAATTTTCAGCGGTGGTTAAGAAATCTCATCTAAAATGAGATTGTTGTAGAATGTTGTCTACCAACAACCATACAAACACAGGCGGTCAGGCAGCAGTTAAAATACTTTTTCTAAATAATGGTACCCACACTAATAGGTTTTTTGTGTCTTTAGTGTCTTTAAAAAAGACAATAAAGTTATCTTATTATTAAAAAGGGGCTTTGTTATACATACCTCTAGATACTCTTAAAATTTCTGATCTTTCAGCTAATCTTTCAAGTGCTTTATTAATATCAGCTTTTGGGTAAGGTTTTTCTCTATCTTTATTTAACTCACCATCATTTTGAATATGATCTTGAATTTCTTTAGCAGCTATTTTTCTGTCTACAGATTCTAATAATTTTATTATAGCTTGATTAAGTGCAGTTTGTTTGGAGCTTCCAACAGCACCTTGATATTCCCAAATACAATTACTATTCATCGCAATTTCAAATTCCTGCGGTTCTCCATCTTTAGGGATGCAATGTAAAACAACATTAGATCCATTTTTTCTTTTTGATGCTAATACAATCATACTATCCATGTTTGATTGAATACCAGCTGAACCATTAATTTCATCGAACACATCGGATTCACTTCCTTTTTTTGTGTGGTGAATTAATACAATTGCCATGTTGTATTTGGCAGCAAGTGTCTGCAGATCCTGCAGATTAAAGTTATCATTTTCATACGCATTTAATTTTCCACCAATGCTTTTTTTAACTTTTTGATAAACATCTATTATGACTAATTTTGCATCAGGTGTATTTTGGATCCAGTCCTCAATTTCTTCTTCTAATCCCATAGTTAATAGTGGAATTTTTGGTCTACGATCTCTGAATTGATACATGGATTCTTTGGGCTGAATACCCATAGTTTTCCATCTGTTTTTAATTCTTTGTTTGTAATCTTCTAGTGAATAAAACAATACAGAACCCTTAATGCATTGCCTACTTAACCAAGATCCACCTACCTCAACTTGATACCCAAGATCTAACACAGCAAACGATTTTCCAATTTTAGATTTTCCAGTAATAATATTTAATCCTGGTGATATTAACCCCTCAACCACCCAATCAATTGGTTTAAGTTCCAGCGCTTCTAAATCCACTGCTGTCGTACCAAGGCGCCATGCTGTCGGATCGCTTTTAGGCTTATTTTTTTTAGCTGCTGTTTCTTCTTTTTCATTTAAACTTTTTACTATGTTTCTGAATTGCATTTTTGCTGTTCTATCTAAAGGTATTGGATGGGTTTCAGAAAAAATATTAGATGCTTTACCTGATTTGTAGATGCCTTTAATGCATGTTTCAGATTCTTTTATTCTATCTTCTCTATCGATAATGCTATGCCATTTATTTATAATTTTTATTGCTGCTTCTTCTGGTATTTTTTGATTATAGAATTCACCGCCTACCGCTAACAAGAAACTATTTATTCCATCTTTTTGATCGCCCCACATAATAGTTAATGCTGCTAAAATATTTTGGTAATTAAAACGATTGTGTAAATCTTTATATGTAATTTCTGTTATGTCACCTTTACCTAAAACTGCTCTAGCTTCCTTATCAAGTTGGCCATAAAAAATGTCATAACTTCCATAAGCTCTTAACTCATTTAACATTCCACCATCAAATGCTATTTGAATAGTACCTCTAGGATTTTCTGGTAGATCTATAACCTTGAATAGATCATGTCCTATTCTATCCCTACCAAAACTAAATGTTGTTGGCATTATAGATTTAATTATTGCTGCCTGCCTTGGTTTCACTCTTTTAATAAAATCACTATCAGCTGTTTGGTAATCGTTTGTATTCCTTAATATTAATTGTAAATCATTTATAGGTGATCCATCATATTGAAACTTATCTTTAAAATACTCTACTTTTTTATAGTTTTGTTTTTCCTCATTCCATTCAGGTGATGCAATTGCAATATCTAGATTGTGTTTAGACTGCAGTTGGTTTATTATTTCAATATCATTATTGTTAGTGTGTGCTTCCATAAAATTACCTCGCCTGACTGTTGGTTAAGTTCTTGTGCAAGGTTTCTACAATTAGATCTGCAGGGTAAAAAATTCTCCCTTTAATTTTTGCAAATGGAAATAAAGATCTGTCATTAGACCTCTGTTTTCTTATTGCTCCTTCTGTGACATGAAGCATGTCTGCTAATTGTTTTGATGTTAATAGCTTACAGTTTTTTTCTATAAATAATTCCAGCTCCTCATCTGAAATCAGGTTATTACTTATGGCTTTGTTTTTCATTCCTAGTCCTCTTTTGTTAGTTGGTTCAGTCATGCTGCTGAATCTAGAGCTGTTGTGTAATGAAGTGAAATCTAGTCTGAAATTAGATTGAGAGCTGGCTCATGCATGATTAAATCAGACCTGCATCCGATGGCGCCACAAGCCAGCAATGGATGGAGTGGAAACTCAATCCAATTATTTATTACAGTAATTTAGAGTTATTATTAAATCTAAATTGAAATCAGATTCATTTTTTTGGTTTTAGTGGTGAGTTCCATTTTTGGTTTTCTCTTCTAGAGCTGCCTACACCAGTTCTATAATTGCCAGTTCTTCCAACATTTAATAATTTTTTCCATTTAGTAAGATCTGCCTGAAATGAAATTACTGATGATGGTACTACATAAGAAGTTCTTATTTCAAATTTCCTTAATGGGTTCTTTACTTCGCTTTTAGGGTTTTTTTTCCAATCTTCATAAACACCGACTGCCTGCCTAGGATGTTTGTCAATTGCAGATAGTAATGTCCACAGATATGGAAGATTATCATTTTCTAAAATTCTCCATCTGTTGAACCCTTTTTTTGTTTGAACATTATCTAGTACAAGTCTTGCAATTTCAGCCTCATGCATACCGCCTGCAAATCTTTCAACAAATCCTTGCAGCTCCCTATAATTTTTTATTCCTCTAGCAATTCTATATGGGCTTTGGACAGTTGCTGGTAAATCAAACTGCCATTGCTTACTACCATCAGCAAGCATCATTGCTAATAAATTCCTGTCTGCAGTTGATGCATTTGGTTTCATCATCAACTTATTAATCTTTTTTTGTGATGGAGAATTATCTCTATTTTTTATTACATCTACATACAGCTCTCCGAAACTGGATGATGTTGTTTTTTTCTTTTTTGTTTTCGTTTTCTTTTTTGCAGGCATCTTGTTTTTTCCACTCCTTGATTAGTTTATCTTCAATTAATATCCATTCAACCTCATTATTATTTTTCATCATTAGCTGCTTTCTTTAGCTCAACCACATTAGATCCAGCACCATACATATGCTTAACTTTTAACTTCTCTTGATCTTCGTTGTAGTAATGATTTTTAGTCACTTCCATAGAGCTATGACGCATCCGCATCGATGCATTTTCTATGCCATGATCTCTTCCATAATAAGTCACGAATGTTTTTCTGATATGCTTTAAGGTTAAGGTATTAGTATATTTGTATTTAGTTCTTTTGCCTTTAGTTCCATCTACTTTTTTATTAACCTTAACAAGAGTTCTTTCGGCCATACCAAACTTAAATAAATAATCTCTTATTTTGCATCTATAGCTAGAGTTATTAATTGGTAATGATTTGTCTGTCGGTCTAGGAAATACCCACTTCGAACCAACTGCCCAACTTGCATTTGTATTTTCTTCTGTGACTAAATTTTGCAAACTCTTTAGCGCTGCAAAGGCCTCATCAGTTAAACCAATAGTAGCTTCCTGCCTATTTTTGCTATCCCTTAAATAGATTTCTTTTTTATTCCATACGATCCAGCCGCTGCATTTATTTTGCTCAACAATACTGTTAGGCTTATTCCAAGCTAGACCATAACAATCTTCAAGTCTTTCACCGATCTCAAACAATATCATAATGAAACATAAAAACTGTGGATCTCTCCACATTTGCTCAATACAATATTTCCTAATTTCTAAAACTTTAGCAAGATCTTCCATATATCTCTTATCTTTATTTTCAGTATATTTAGATATTCTCAAACAAGGATTTGTAATTTTCAAAAGAGGAATTGGCTTCTGACTATCCCAATCTATTGCAACTGAAAGTGCAGCCAATGCTCTATTTGCTGATATCGGTTTTGTTTCTAATCTGCTGTGCCAAATTTTGATATCTTGTTTAGTAAGCTCATCAATTGGTATGTCTTTAAGTATTTTTTTATAATAGCTGCTGCCATCAATATTAAATGGAGTAGTTAATATTTGTATTACTTCATCAGTTTGTGTTTCACCTAAACAATAACACTCTAAAAGTGAGATATAACTATCAATAGTTTTCTGTTTATATTTGATCTTTTTACCATCCTTTTTGAACCTAAAGGCTGTTGGTAATGCTTTAATGAAACCTCTGATAAGATCTTCTACAGTTTTTTTCTTGCCAGTTTGTGTGTTGGTTCTCTTCCAATTAGCAAGGTTGAGATTGACATTATTTCTAACTGCCTCAATTGTCATCTGATTGTACCTACAGATTTTTCTTCTAGCTCCATGTCGTTTTTGTTTTCCTTCTTTATTAATAACTACATAGCTCCACTCCGCATAATATGTTTTGATGAATGATGGTTCAGCTCTGACTTCGATAGATAGTCCAGTTGTTTTCTGATCTGCTATTCTATAAGTTTCTTGTGTATGCTTTAATTTTTCTAAAGCTATTTTCGTAAAGTTGATTGCTTTCATTTTTCCACTCCATTAGTTTTTTAATTGTTTTAATGAAGTTAAAGATGGCTTTGAAATCTCGTTTCAAATGAGATCGGATTAACGATTCAATTACCGACAGATCAGTCACAAATGGTCTACATCCAGTAACATTTGATCGTGAGCAGTCAACAGACTGCGAACTCACTTGAGATTTTTTGCATTGATTTATTTGACCTTTTGAACTAAAAATCAGACACGAAAACAAAAGCCCTTGTAGCTCAGCTGGTAGAGCAATTGATTTGTAATCAATAGGTCCGCGGTTCGACTCCGTGCGGGGGCACCACTAAAACCTAATCGATTCAATAAATTATCCTTTCAAGAAAGTTAGAACATAAGAACAACGAAGAACATACAAAGCACGAAGGTGGAATTGTTTGTAGTCGTTTTGTAGTCGTTTTATAATTGATACCTGACGCGTTCAGTATCTGTTCTTTTGTACAGCTTTCTAAATAAACAAAGTAAGCAAATGAAAGGATAGACATGAAACTAACAGACAATTATATTTCTAAAATAAAGCATTTGGATAAGAATCAATTCTTCTCAATGCCAGGTGTAGAAGGATTAACATTACAAGTTTATAAGTTCCCTTCAAAATCTAAGACGTGGTTTTATCAGTACAGACCTAAAGGTAAAAATCCAGTTAGATTAAAGGTTGGTTCGTATGAGGAGCTAGGAATTAATAAAGCAGTCACTAGAGCTAAAAAATTATCCAATGATATATTCATGGGAAAAGATCCATATGAAGTTAGGAAAATATTTAAAGGTGAAAACACCCTTGGTGAACAGATAATAGAAAGTTATAAATCTATTCTTACTCCAGTTAGATATTCACCATCTACTATTACAACCATCAAAAGCATTTTCGGCAGCTACATTTTTAGGAAAACAAAGCGGACGGATATAAGAGAATTATTTAATCAGTTAGATAATATCCAACATGTAAAAGTATCTTCTATAACGAACAATCAGATTAGAAAATTCCATCAAGTAATTGGAGCAAGAACACCAAGACAAGCTAATAGTTTTGTTGAGTATCTTAGAATGTTTTTTAACATCTGGGTTGATAGAGGTTTGACAAATAACCAGCCTTGCATAATCAAAAAGGAAGATAAATTTGAAGAGAAAGAATACTTAGATTTTCTTAGAGAAGATGAAATAGATAGGGTTAGATCTATCTTAATTCAAAAGGATCTAAAGACTGGAAGGTTCTTAGAGTCGCATTATAAAAAACATAAACTGTCAGTGGTTGCTTGTTCATTAATTGCTTATCAAATTTTTTCTTCAAGACGTACAAGATCTGAGGCTAGTAAGATCCAATGGTCGATGATCCAAGATGGATTAGTCCCTACTCTTAAACTAGAGAAAACTAAAACATCTAAGAAAAATAAAAAGACTGACTTTGCCATGGGTGATGATGAGCTAGACGTGATTAGAACTATCAAAAGAGATAGATTGAATAATCCTAAGAGTAAATTTTATTATCCACCAGAAGATCCACGTTTCAATTATGTATTTCCGTCAGCAGCATATGGACGAAACATTGGTGAAGGTAGAACTGCAAAATCTTTATACTTAGTTGATGTAGATAAAACCTGGAAGAAGGTCCTATTGTTAGCTGGTATTAAAAGGAAGTTAAAACACTATGCAACAAGACACACTCATGCAACACAACTACTCAGGGCTACTGGAAACTTAAAACTTGTGGCTGATACATTGGGTATTACAATTAAACAAGCTAGTAAGTACTCTAAGACTCAGCATGAAGATGTTATTGAAGGTAAAAACAAAGCATTCAAACAAGAGGATAAGAAAACTACCTTAAAAAATATTATTTAAAGTACTGCTAATGTTCCATTGATCCGTGGCCCTCAATGAATGTATAAGAGGTTATGAGTAAGTGGGACAGACTTATAGAATATTTAGAAACAACTAATGCTAAACCTGACAAAGTATTAGCGTCAGTAAAAGCTGTATTTAAACCTAAAGGTCAAAGTAAGATTGAATATACTGACAGTTATATTACTAGAAAAGCATATACCGCTCTAACTTGCCATGCCATTTATAATGCTAAAAAAGATAATCCTAAAGCGTCATTAGATTACATAATTAGAGATCTACTTAGTAAAGATAGTTTTAAAATAAATTATCAAATGACACACCTGATTAAAAAAAGAAATCCTAAAACTAAAAAAATGGAATACTACGGGGACGATAAATCATTTTCTAAAAAAGATTCAAATAAACTCTACAATTCAGTTAAGAAAATATGGACCACGAATAAAGAAATAAGAAAAGCATTAGAAAAATCTGATGGTAGATCTGTCGGTCCTATTGCAAAGAATCTTAAAGACTCCTTAAAATAATAAATACCGCCTGGCCCTGGGTATCTCTTAGTTAATCGTAATAATCATTAACATAAATTATATGTGTTCTATCAGCTGAGCCCTTGGGACGATTGGGTAGTTAAATCACTGACGTTTTTAAAACTGACAGCTGGTGACGAAACAAAGGAACATATGAACACAAATAGGAAATATTTAAGACCAAGTGAAGTAGAGGAAATCTACGGAATAAAACAAGGGACACTGACTAAACAAAGAAGTCAGGGCTATGGCCTTCCTTATGTTGTTATTGGTCGTAAACCTAAAAAAAGAAAAGGCGGAATAATACTCTATGACATTGATGTTATTGAGGACGCCTTCAAATCAAAAAATAAAGTGGAGCCTTATAACTATGAAAAACAATAATGTAGAAAAAGAATTACCTGCGAAAGGTGATCTTTCTGAAAGAGAAGAACTAATAAAGCTAGCCTCAGAAACTGCTGCGGAAGAAAAAGATTTATCTGACTTTACGGACATGAAGTATCAAATGGCCCTGGAGAAATATTTAGAAAACAATCCAGGTAAGACTGAAAAAGATTTCCAAGAGGCAGTAATAAGAATTCCATTAGAAGGTGGAGGATCAGCTAAGATAATTAAATTTTCTGATTACAAAGATCCAGCAAAAAAAGTTAAGGACATAGATCTTGCAAGTTTATTTACACCTGGAAAAACCTTAGCGTCACTCAGTATGGACGAACGCGAAAAAGTAAACATGCTGCTTAGATTAACATTAGGGAAAAAAGATTAATGACAACAACTATTCTTACAGAAAAAGAAATATCAAAACGATTCCAGATTCCTTTAATGGCATTGAAGAGATGTAGGAATGAAAAAATATTTAGTATGGATATATGTTTTACTCCACCCTTCTCACATAAAATTTGCTACAACTTAGATAACTTTGAAAAGTGGTTTGAAGAAAATAAACTGCCAGGTCTTTGGTCCGAAAACCAATACATAAGAAACCAATTAAAACATCTAAACATTGAATGTAATGAGCTAATCAAACGTGGAAAACGTCTTGGCTATTATGGCGGTGATGGGAGACGTAAAAAACAATGATTGATGACAAAGGAATAAGATCTTTACTACCACCCTTCCAAACTGATGATGAGATAGCTGCACAAGAAGCTAGTAAAGCAGCAGTAGAAAAAAGACTAGGTCCAACTACACCTAAACCAACAATTAATTTTGACTCATTAGATCAAAATATTTCTTTTAGTCCTGAGTTCTACAAACCTTTAAAATCAAAAAAGCAGCTAGAAGATGAAAAATTTAAAAGAGATTTTGAAAGAGATTATAGCGACAAAGCAATTAAAAAAGATGTTCGTAATAAAGTAAATAAAAACAAAAGAGCTGGTGTAGCTCCATATCAAAATATGACTACAAGTGAAGTAATCATAGCTGAGTCAGAACCATCTATTCAGAGACAAGTAATTAATTATAGTCCTAAGAAAATAAATACTAATAAATTTGAAAATAAAAAAGCAGCTAATGGGTTGCATGGTCAGTTAATGGTAGATCCTAAGCACCCTGATGGCTTTAGATTTACTGACGCTAAAGATCTCTATAAAAATTATGGAGATAACCCTGAAAGATATGTTGAAGAGCTTATGTATCTTTATGATGATGGTCCAGTTCCCACTGCTGGTGTTGTTAAGAAATTTGATAATTTAAACAAATCTACATATCCAATGAACCAGACTAAGGAATTAAAGACCTACCAGAAGGCATTTAATCAATTAACCCCAGTACAAAAACAGCAAGTATTGACCAATAAAAACAAACCTAAAAAGATATGACAAACAAAGATATGAAAGACCACCTGAAAGATCTGTCTATGAACATGAGTAAAGCTGTTCAAGATTATGCTGCTACAACAAATAAATTAGCAACACATATTACTGCTTTATGGACTGACTTAGAATTTAAGAACCTTAGAATTACTGAACTAGAAGGATCTATCCAAGACAAGGATTTTGAAATTGCAGATCTTAATGAAGCATACACTGTTCAGCTGAAACAAATAAAAAGATTAGAAACAGAAAACAAAGAGCTCACTGAAATTTGTGGTGGCGTTGCACATTACGAAAAGAAAATAAAAGAATTTATTAAAAAAGAAAGTGTGGACAATTAACCAATAGGAACTTTATGAAAACCCAGGACACAATAAGACCAGAAAGTAATTCTCAATTTATTAAACATGCTCCATGTAATCACTGTCCATCTAGTGATGCTCTTGCTGTTTATGCAGATGGACACGAACACTGCTTTAGTTGTGGTTGGACTGGAACATATGATGCACCAGTTAAATTAAATGGTAGCAGCAAACCAAAGATAAATAAACATAACTACACATACATGAAAGGCGATAAGAATGAAGTACCAGGAACATTTGATTTCACGGGACCAGGTGGTGAACGTAGGCTCAACTATAAACTCAAAAAAAATTACGATACCCACTACATCTACACTGATGAGGAAGGCTATACTGCGTTCGTTGTTGAGAGGCAGTATAAAGACGAAACAAAACAAGAAAAAATCTTTTTTCCTCACACGAAATGGAAGAATAAAATTGATAATTCTACGAGGTGGCAATCGAAAGCAATGCCTGAACCAAGGTATCTCTACAACTTACAAAAACTAAAAAATGCTAGACAAAGTTCTGTCATTGTTTGTGAAGGTGAAAAAGCTGCTAATGCATATATTAAATTAAACTTAATGCCATGTACAACATGGTCAGGTGGAGCTAAACAAGTATTAAAAAATGATTGGGATCCGCTTCTAGATTTTCAAACTATAATATTATTTCCTGATAATGATGATGAAGGTTTTAATGCAATGCATAAGTTAGCAAAACATTTAAATGAAGATTTAAAGCTACCTTTAGAAAAGATTAAAATTGTTTTATATCCTGATGATTTTCCAAATAAGTGGGATTTAGCTGATCCTAAGCCTGAAAACTCTTCCATAGATGGACACACGTTAGCGTCTAATGCTCTTCCTTATACTGAGGCCATAGAAAACTATAGAGAAATTTGGAATAAGTTATCACCAGCAGAAACTGCTGAGGTAGATAAAGAAAAAACTGAAAGACTCCTAACGATAGCAGAAGATGTTTTTTATATTACTGAGCTTGATGAAATGCTGAACCTTAATAATGATACATTAATGCCGCTTAAATCTTTTGATAATAACCTGAGCTATTTAAAGATTGGTAAGAGTAAAAAGAAACCATCAACATATTTGTTAGAACTAGAACCAGATATATTTAAACGTGCTAATTCTTTTGAATTTAATCCTAAAAGACCAAGGGGATTAAATGATGTTCAGGGTGTTCCTATTGTTAATAGATACAGAGGCCCTAATATCAGACCTAAACAAGGGGATATTACTTTATGGAAAGATACACTGAATGACGTATTTGACGATTCTACTAGAGCAGATAATATGGAACAATACCTTGCCTGGTGTTTGCAGAACCAGGGTGAAAAGGCAATGTGGGCTCCTTTATGGATCTCACCTAAAAAAGGTATAGGAAAAAACTGGATAACTAATTTAGTTGGTGAATGTTTTGGTCTTAAAAACTTTAAACCTAATCTTAAATATAAACATGTAATAGGTAAGTTTAATTCATGGATCATTGGAACTCAGTTTGCAATTATAAATGAAGTATTTTTATCTAAAAACTTTAATAAGAAACAAGAACTCTCTGAAGAAATAAAAGATCTTATTACTGAGCCTCATGTGCATATTGAAGAAAAATTTAGAAGAGGATTTGATTATCCTAACACTTGTAATTTTATTTTAATTTCTAATCACGAAGATTGTATGAATGTTGCTGATGATGAAAGAAGATATTATGTTGTTAAGTGTACTGACAATGTAAGATTAAGAGATTACTGGAAGCCGCGTTGGCAGTGGGCTGTGGGTGATGGTAAAAGATTTGTAATGCAGCACTTGATGGAGCTAGAAATAAAAGATCCTGACTTGTACAAAGAACGTGCACCAGTCACTGATGACATGATAGCACTTGCTAAACTAAGTGAACACCCAATATTCAAATGGCTTGACGAACATAGGGACGCTGAAACTGGACCATTTTCAAGATCAGGGGGCGGTGATTATAGAGTCTTTAATTACATGCATGTTGCAACAAACCTACATCATACTTGTCATGCATTTAGACAAGAAGGCTCATTAGAAATTGTAATAGATTGGTTAAAGAAAAGATGTACATCATGGGATCCAACTAAAAAAGTTTTAACAAAACAAATTACTTTACCTGATGGATCTAGACCAAGGGCCTATATGTTACCTCCTTCCGGAGAACCAGCTAACGAATACCATATCAATAATTTAAGATCATCGACCAATACACAGCTAGGTTTACAGTTTGATATGAAAGCTGCTTTTGATCCTGGTAAGAAAATACAAAAAAAGAAAAAATCTCATTATTAAAATGTTTGGGATCTTCAACACAAATAAACAAATTGTAAAACAGCAGCTTGATATGATTGAATATTTAATTGCGGATAACAAAAGGTTGCGAAATAAACTTGATAAAATGCACCACCGCAAGGGGCTGCAGTTTGGCGGAGCTCAACTACTCACCAAAAATAAAAAAAAGTAAATGGGCCTTATCAACCCCTCGTGTTGATTAAATAGGTATAACTCCCCTATTCTTTTTCTATTCCCCTGAGTAAGTTGAGTAAGCTGTGAATGAATTGATTTTACTGTTTTATTTCTATCTCACTTTACTCATCACTCCCTATTTACAGAAGGTTACTAATTACGTTAAATGTTTGTTTGGATCTGAATAAGTCAGGATCTATTTGTTTAAGAGTCAAAAAAATATATTGACCTAAGAGGCGGTGTTTACTCAGGTCAGAAAAAAAATTTACTCAGTTAGAACAAATTGATTCACTTAAAAATATTAGTTTGATATAATAGGTATTACATTAATAGTATTCACTGAGCTAAGTGAGTGAGTCTGTCCTGGTGAACTTGCTTAGCTCATGAGGTCTAAGATCCATGGTCCTTGACTCAAGTTGAGTTAATTAGCTAATACTAAACATGTTTAAAGAAGATTGAGGCGTGGCTGCTAATACTTAAATTATTAAAATATACTACTGCTATTAATATAACTTAACCGGGCTATTTAAGCCCGGTTAGTATTCTATAACTACTGTTTTTTTGGAGGAAACATCTGGTCTATAGACTTCCAGAATTCAACATCATCGTTTTTCGTCCAATCATTTTTTGCTTCAGGTGCAAATTCATAGTAGTCGTCTGATCCTTCAACAAATCTACTAAGTTCTAATTCACCATTGGTGATACTGCTACCCTCCCATTTATGTATATGCAAAGTCATCAATACTATTGCAAAATATGCATAATCTTTAGGGTTAATATCATTGAAGTTTACTCTTCTTTGTTCACGCATATATTCTCCTGTTGTTGGCGTTTAAACAAATATTATTTATATATTGATGAAGATTCTGTCACCGCACATTTTATAGTTGCTAACAAGATCTTGGGGATAATTATTAATTTCGTTCTCTGAATTCGTGTATATGCACTTGTCAGTAGTTTTTCATTTTGAAGCTAATTTCTTAATTTCTTTAACTACCGATAAGTAATTATCTTTAAGTACTTTGTGACCCTTTAGGTGTTTTGAAAACTCTTTATATAAACCCTCATAGTACCAGGCGACTTGTTTAGGTGTTGCTGAAAATCTCGTCCATACTTCTTTGCCTTTTCTTTTATAATCATTAACAATGGAACTACCATTATGTAATTTATCACAAAGAGATACGAACATAGAAGATTGACTTTTCTTTTTAATGTCTGAAAGATATTTCTTTTTTCTAGTAAGCCATGGTGGTTTAGGAACGACAATAGTATCACTGCACTCATTAACTATTTGAGCAACTTTGTTACCAAACAATTTTCTAATTTTTTTTAAAGTTTTTAATCCACCTTGATCTTCCACTGCATCATGTAATAAACCTCCAATAGCTTCATCCGTAGTTCCACCATCCTCAATAACATGGTTACTGACTGAAACTAAATGAGTAAAATAAGGAATTTTTGTTTTTTTTCGCTTTTGATCGAAGTGTAATTTGTATGCAAAATCTAGGGCTTTTTTATATTTAATTTTATTCATTTAACTATTTTTAATTTAGCCTTTTTCTTCCCTATACTTCCAGAATAAATTTTCCAATCTAATTGTTCCTCTGTAACTTCAGATAATTCTCCGTTTTTATCCTCATAATAGTTATGACTAGAGCCATTAGGTTTAAAATCTATAACCATTCTCCCTTCCTGTTTCACAAAAGGCATTCTAGTAATAAAAGGAATATCTTGTGACATCAGATAAAATCTAAATTTATTAAAATAATCTGAGGGGTATAATTTAACTAATTCATCAATTTGTTTGGTTATAAGTGTTTGACGTAGTTTGGTCATGTCTCTTTTTAGAATTTTAATCTCTACTTTGTGGAGTTTCTCTGAGGTTTGAATCTCTTGTATATAAATAATGTAGCCAGTTTTTTTGTCTACTTTGTTGAATTTAACAACATTTGTTGGGTCATCTACTTTATCTTCCTCTTTTATTTTACGTCCAAGTTCATCTAGAAACCTCTGTGTTTGTTCTGGTGACGGGTCTTCATCTTTATCTAAAAGCTTTTGAAAATCATAAAATGTATCATCACCCTTTTTAGTAACAGTAAGGCCCTTGTTACCGTTCAAAAAAGCATATATCCCATATTTAGCAAGTACCTTATGTCTATCGGCTATTGCTTCTCTCGTAAATTTTAAATTTTCATGGTCCCAGAAATGTTCTTTCATAAATAAAAGAGCAATAAACCAGCATACGGAAATTGGACCAACTACTGCTACATATTTATCTTCGTTAAAACCATCAAGGTAGAAAATTAAAACCATAACTGCAGAAAGAATATAAAACCACTTGGTATTTTCTTTTCTATGTTTTAGATAACCCTTTTCTTCCTTCAAATATAAATAAAGATTCTCTAATGATATTTTTTGTTCATTGTTAAGTTTCATCACAAACCCAGAACAAGGATCCCTAAAAGCTTTTTCATAAATTAACTTATATTCTCAACTGCAGTTTCTTTCATTAATTTTTTATCAAACTCAATTTGATCTATTTTAAACCACTCAAATAGCTCTTTATGACTAACATGAGTAGAGAGATGTTGATTGTTATGATTGAT
>JABGVU010000077.1 GCA_018645865.1 Flavobacteriales bacterium | reverse complement strand
TGAGCCATTTGAATAACTTCATACACAACCCCTTGCCCAGCAAGTGCTGCATCACCATGTAATAAAATAGGTAATATTTTCTTAACATCACCTCCATACTTACCGTCTAATTTTGCTCTTGTAATTCCCTCCACAACAGGATCAACCGCCTCCAAATGAGAAGGATTAGGCGTTAAATTTAATTTGATGTTAATTCCGTTACTACATTTCTGCATAGAAGTAAAGCCTAAGTGATACTTCACATCTCCAGAAATATTATTATCTTCATATAATTTTCCTTCAAATTCTGAGAAAATCTCTTTGTAAGTCTTATTGAAAATATTGGCCAACACATTTAATCTTCCCCTATGTGACATTCCCATTACAAATTCTTCAACACCCAATTCCGAACTGTGTTCTACTAAAGCATCCAAAGCCGGAATTAACGATTCAGCTCCTTCTAATGAGAATCGTTTTTGTCCAACAAATTTCTTATGCAAGAAATTTTCAAAGGCAACTGCCTGGTTTAATTTATGTAGAATATGCTTTTTTTGGCTTGCTTCAAATTTTGGTGTATTTGAGTTTCTATGCAGTCTATTTTTAATCCATTCTATTTCCTTAGAATCACGAATATATATATACTCCACTCCAATAGATTGGCAATACACTTTTTCCAAATGAGCAATAATCACCTTTAAAGTAGAAGGCGCAATACCTACTTGCTCTCCCGCTTGAAACACAACCTCTAAATCCGATTCTTCTAAACCAAAATTTTTGAAATCAAGTGTCGGTGTGTATTTTCTTCTTTCTCTTACGGGATTCGTTTTGGTAAATAAGTGCCCACTCTTCCTGTAAGCATTAATTAAATTAATTACTTTAAATTCTTTCTGAAAAACTTGAGGAATATCTTCTTCTGAATATACTTCTCTTGCAAAGTCAAAACCTTGAAAAAAACTTTTCCATTCTTCTTCTATACTCTGAGGGTCTTGCACGAATTTATCATACATCTGCTCAATCATTCCAGTATGTAGGGCTCCTAAAAAGGAAAATTTATCCATTATTTATCGGTAGAATTTGATTGCAAAATTATCCATTTTTATTCATATAGGTTGTAAAATACTATTGATTTTCAGGGTTTGAGTAATAATTCTTCATTATCATCTTTTGGAGTTTCCTTTTCGCAATCAATTCTGCTAACAATTTTGCAAAAGTAAGTGATGATATTTTCATTTCTGATTGTACTTTTTCCTCCGGAAAATAAATACGGTATAGCAAGTTTAAAATTCGTTTAGTATCTTGTTCATTTAATATATTAACTAGTATTGATTCAAAAAAATAATTGTTTATAGTCCTGAACAGGCATTTGAATATCAAAATTTACTCCAATATTCAAAAAATATTTTTCTAATTGAGAAGTAGTTTCTATCAGAAATTTATTAGCCCTAATTCTATCGTTAATTTTTATTAAATCCACTAAGATACCCTATCCATCAACAATGCTGAAAAAGCCAATAAAGGCTCTTTATTTTCTGAATTTATAGCTGCTAAACTCTCCATTGCTCTTGCATGGTATTCCCTTATCAAATTAGCTGTTAATTCAGGGATGTCTAAGTTAGAGAATATGGTTTTTACTGCATCAACCTTCAGTTGAGAAGTATCATTAGTTGAAAAATATTGCTCTAAATTTTGTCTTTGGGTTCCATCCGCTAACGCAAATGCTTTTAGATACAGATAGGTTTTTTTATTTGCCATAATATCACCTCCTACTTGTTTGCCAAAAGCTTCAACATCACCAAAAGCATCCAGCAAATCATCTTTTAACTGAAAAGCCATTCCCAAATTTCTACCAAAAGCATACAAATGTTTCTGTTCTTCTTTGGATGCTCCTGCAATAATTCCGCCAATCTGCAAAGCAGCACCCAACAATACTGCTGTTTTATATTCAATCATTTTTAGATAATCCGGAATACTAACATCCGATTGAGTTTCAAAATCCATATCCCATTGCTGCCCCTCACACACTTCAATTGCTGCTTTACTAAATACGGCTAATACTTGCTTAATAATCGTATCATCCACCTCAGTTATTAACCGATGAGCTTGCACCAACATGGTGTCTCCCGACAAAATAGCAACATTATTATTCCATTTTTTGTGTACCGTTTGCTGCCCTCTTCTTAAAGGAGCATTATCCATAATATCATCATGTAAAAGCGTGAAATTATGAAAGACCTCAATAGCTAATGCAGATGAAATTGCTTTCTCAATATTCTTATCAAATAATTGATGTGCCATTAAAACCAAAATTGGGCGCATACGCTTCCCTCCTAAACTAAGAACATAATCTATCGGCTCATATAATAATGATGGAGTTTTTGGATATTCTATCCTACCTAGCTTATCATTAATTAATGAACTTAGTTCTTGGATGGATTTCATTATTTCTTCACTAAATTAATCAAATACTCTCCATATCCACTTTTCCTAAGTGGCTCTGCAATTTCTAGTAATTTTTGATCATTAATAAAACCCATTCTGTAAGCAGCCTCCTCAATACAACCAATCTTTCTTCCTTGTCTCTCCTCTATAACTTGTACGTACTGATTGGCCTGCATTAAGGATTGAAAAGTACCTGTATCCAACCAAGCCGTCCCTCTTCCTAGCACTCTTACATCTAACTCACCTTTTCTCAAATACTCTTTATTTACATCCGTAATTTCGTACTCTCCTCTTGCAGAGGGCTTAATATTCTTAGCAATCTCCACAACTGAATTATCATAATAATACAGCCCTGGAACAGCATAATTTGATTTAGGAGTTTCTGGTTTTTCTTCTAGTGACAAAGCTTTAAAATTTTCATCAAAATCAACCACCCCATATCTTTGAGGATCGTTAACATGGTAGCCAAAAACAATACCACCTTTAACATCCTGACAAGAAGTTAAAATTTGTATTTTCATCTGAAAAATATTATCACCTAATACCAAGCATACATTATCATCACCAATAAATTCTTCCCCCAATACAAAGGCTTGTGCTAATCCGTTTGGCACTTCTTGCGCCTTATATTCAAAGCGACAGCCTAAACGACTACCATCACCTAACAATTTTCTAAATAATGGCAAATCATGTGGTGTGGAGATGATTAAAATTTCCTTTATTCCCGAATATAGTAAAGTAGATAAAGGATAATAAATCATGGGTTTGTCATAAATAGGCATCATCTGTTTGCTAACAGCTAAAGTTAAGGGGTGTAAACGTGTACCTGACCCTCCTGCTAAAATTATTCCTTTCATTTTTATTTATGTTTTTATTTTCGTTTCACTTTTAATTCATCCCATTCAATATCCTCCTCTTCATCAAAAGCATCTAACAAAGGCTCCTGAAAAGCCTCATAGTTGATTATCTTTTCCAAAGAAAGTAATAATGCTGGGAGTAACAATAAATTAGATAGCATTGCGAATAATAAAGTAATTGATACTAATAAACCAAGCGCTATCGTCCCTCCAAAATCAGAGGCAACAAATATAAAGAATCCAAAGAACAATACAACAGAAGTATAAAACATACTCACACCTGTTTCATTTAGGGCAGATAAAACCGATTTTTTGATATTCCAATTATTAATCAATAATTCCTGTCTATATTTAGCTAAGAAATGAATGGTATCATCCACCGAAATACCAAAAGCTATAGAGAAAACCAAAATAGTTGACGGTTTCAATGCAATTCCAAAATACCCCATAATGGCCCCAGTAAAAAGCAAAGGAATAAGATTAGGAATAATAGAAACAACTACCATTCTAAAAGAATTAAACATCCAAGCCATAAAAATAGAAATCAATATAATTCCCAACAATAGACTTAATATTAGGTTCTTAAGTAAAAATTTTGTTCCATTTAAGAAAACAACACTAGATCCGGTTATAGTTATATCATATTTATCAGCATCAAATATCTTATTCATTTTTGGCAATAAGGCATCAAATACACTATCCATTTTTGTAGTAGAGATATCAGCAACCCTTAAACTAATACGGGCTTCCTGTTTTAAAGAATCCATCATTAATATTTCTCTATTCATACTTGTAGTACTATTCTTCAGATAAGACAATATCATCCTCTGCTCCTGAGAGTTTGGCAAAGAATAATAAGCTGAATCTCCATTATAAAAAGCCTGTTTACTATACTTTACCATATCAACATAGGAGGATGTCTTAGAGAATTCTTTAAACTTAGTAAACTCCTGACTTAACTGTTCAATCTTTCTTAAATTGTTGTATCTTAACAAGCCATTCTTCTTCTTAGTATTTACCAAGACCTCTAATGGCATTACCCCACCAAAGTTACTTTCAAAGAATTTCAAATCCTTGTACAATTCGCCTTCTTTAGGTAATTCATCAGTAAGATTTCCTGTTGTTTTGACATTTAGAATTCCAAAAACTCCAAAAACAATAAGACTAGTAGTAATAAAATATATTTGTTTTCTTCTGTATTGAACTAAGAACACTAGGTATTCCACTAGTTGATTAATCCATATTTTATCCAAATGCTTTGTATGCCTGTGTTTTGGTGGAGAAGCAAAAGAAAAATAAATAGGTATAATGAATAATGAAAGAAGAAATATAATGAGAATATTAATTGATGCAACCAAGCCAAATTCTTGTAATGTTTCACTATTAGTAAGCAAAAATGCTGCAAAACCTGAAGCGGTAGTAAGGTTTGTCAATAAGGTAATATTTCCAATCTTCTGAATCATTTTTCTTAATGCATAATCCTTATTTTGAGTTCGCTTAAATTCAGTATGAAACTTATTTATTAGAAAAATACAATTTGGGATTCCTATAACAACTAAAACAGGAGGGATAAGCGCCATAAGAACAGATACCTCATAATCCAATAAGGAAATCGTTCCAAAAGAGAATATTACACCCAACATTACCACAATCATCGAAGAAATTACTGCCTTAAAAGATCTAAAAAATAAAAATAATATTAAAGAGGTAATAAGTAACGTAAAAATAATAAATAATGATATTTCCTCCCTTACCTTTAGAGAATCAACTGTACGAATATAAGGAAGGCCTGAGAAATGAGCCTTAGTTTGAAACTCATCAGCATAAGCATCTACCAAATCCTTAATGGAAAAAATTAATTCCTTTCTACTTGCTGATTTCATTACAATATCATCTAATGTAATTAGCATAGCACTTATCTTATTATCATTAGAATTAATTAGCCCTTTATAAAAGGGGTGTTTGTTGTATTGAGAAAATGCACTATCTAATTGTTCTTGTGTTTTTACGCCTTGAGAAAACCATCTTTTCAATACAAATTTCTTATTTGCTGTATCCTTAAGAAGAATAGGAAGATTGGCAAATGAAATAACTTTATCTACTCCATTAATAATTTCAATATCCTGATTTACCTTGTCCCATTTTGATAAATGATCTAAAGTTGATATTAAGCTATCTTCAATAGCAATTACTAAGACATTTTGTTCTCCATACTTTTCTAAAAAATCTTGATAATCTATACGTACCGGATGATCAATAGGCAGTAATTTAGGCATAGTATAAGATAGTTGAAAATCTTTTCCTTTATTAACCATAAAGATCGTTATCCCAGCAATAAGCAGAATAATAATGACTCTATTTTTAAAGATTAATCTAGAAAGAAATCCCCACATATCAATAACTAATTTGTGCTAAAATACTTCAATTTTAAAACTTAAAGCTGAAATATACCAATAAAAAAAGGGCATTTCGCCCCTTTCATTTTTATATTTAACAACAATTAAACTGTCATTATTTCAACCTCTTTTTCTGAATAAACAACATCAATTTTAGCTGAATAAGTATTAGTTAATTCCTGAACAGAAGCCTCAGCATCTCTAACTAGATCTTCTGAAAGACCTTCCTTTCCTAATTTTTTCATTTCATCATTTGCTTTTTGCCTGAAATTCCTAATACTCACCTTTGCATTTTCAATTTCAACCTTAACTTGCTTTACCAAATCTTTTCTTCTGTCTTCAGTTAAAGGCGGTACATTAATAATAATTCTCTCTCCATTGTTGGATGGGGTGAACCCTAGATTTGCATCTATAATAGCTTGTTCAATTTCAGAAATTATACTTTTATCAAAAGGTTGAATAGAAATAGTTTGAGAATCAGGAGTCGAAACATTAGCCGTCTGTGCAAGTGGAGTTAAAGCTCCATAATAATCCACCTTTATAGTTCTTAACATTTGCGGACTTGCTTTACCAGCTCTAATTTTTCCTAATATATTTTCAAGATGCATAATAGTTTCTAGCATTTGCTCTTTGGTAATGTTTAATTGGAAATTTACATCTTCAGTCATAATAGTTTATCTATCAAATTATATTTAAAAATTAACGAGAGTACCTACATTCTCTCCTTTACAAATCTTAGCCAAATTTCCTTCAGCATTCATATTGAATACTTTAATTGGCAAATTATTTTCTTGGCAAAGCGTAAAGGCTGTCAAATCCATAATACTTAATTTCTTTTGGAATACTTCATCAAAAGTAATCGTCTCATATTTTGTTGCACTTGGGTCCTTTTCAGGGTCAGCAGAATAAATTCCGTTTACTCTTGTCCCTTTTAAAATAACATCTGCTTCAATTTCAATAGCGCGCAAAGCTGCAGCAGTATCTGTAGTGAAATATGGGTTTCCTGTACCTCCTCCAAAAATAACAACTCTCCCCTTTTGCAAATGACGCATTGCCTTTCTTCTTATGTAGGGCTCAGCAACTTGTTCCATTCTTATAGCAGTAAGTAATCTAGTTTCAATATCAATTGATTCCAAAGCTGATTGCAATGCCATTCCATTAATAATAGTGGCTAACATGCCCATGTGATCTCCCTGGACTCTATCAAAACCTGCCCCTTCTGATTGAATTCCTCTGTAAATGTTTCCTCCACCAATTACTATTGCAATCTCTATATTTTGCTTGACAATGACTTGAATTTCATTAGCATAAGCACTCAAAATCTTAGAATCGATACCGTACTCTCCATCACCCATTAAAGCCTCACCACTTAATTTTAAAAGAATTCTCTTGTATTGCATAATCGTTTTAAAAATTTCTCAAAGATAGGGAATTACACGTAATCAAAAGGAAACTGAAGAATGGAATTTACACACAAAAAAAAACCACCCCAAAAGGATGGCTTTTATTATTCAGAAAACTATATTATTAACCTAAAGCTACTCTTTTAAAGCTATTTACCGCTACATCACCAAACGACTTAATATATTCGGAAACAATTTTATTTTCGTCTTTAATGAAATTTTGATCCAATAAACATTGTTCTTGGTCAAGTGATGTGTTATCAGAAACAAAACGCTCCATTTTTCCAGGGACAATTCTATCCCATATTTTTTCTGGCTTACCTTCCGCTTTTAATTCTGCTTCAATAGCAGCTTTAGCTTCTGCCATTACAGCATCACTTAATTGTGACATAGAAATATATTGGGGAACATTTTTTAATGTTTTTCCTAATCTTCCTAATTCAATATTCTCTTTTTCGATAACAGCTATCCTTGCTTCTGTTTCATTAGCAACGAACTCAGCGTCAAAATCTTTATAAGATAAAGTAGAAGCTCCCATTGATGCAACTTGCATTGCTAAATCCTTAGATAAAACATCTACATTATCAACTTTATTGTTTAGGCCAACTAAAGCTGAAATTTTAGAACCATGAGTATAAGTACCGACATAAGCAGCCTCAACTCTTTCAAATTCTGATATTTCAATTTTTTCACCAATAACACCTGTCTGTTCTGTTAACTTTTCAGCAACAGTCATTCCTCCAAAATCAGCAGATAAAAATGCATCTCTATCAGCATGATTTAAAGCAATATCAGCAAAACTACTTGCTAAATCTTTAAATGAATCGTTAATTGCAACAAAATCAGTTTCACAAGCTAAAACAATAGCAACACCTGCAGTATTATCAGCATTCATTTTAGTAATTGCGATTCCTTCACTTGCATCTCTATCAGCACGTTTTGCTGCTACTTTTTGTCCTTTCTTTCTTAATACATTAATTGCAGCATCAAAATCACCATTAGCTTCCACTAATGCGTTTTTACAATCCATCATTCCTGCACCTGTTTGCTTTCTTAATGTGGCTACATCAGCCGCTTTAATTGCTCCCATTTTTATTTTGTAAAAAATTAATATTATTTTTCTTCAGCTATTTTTTTAGCTTTTTTGATCTTCTCTACTGGCTTCTTATCTTTTTCAGTATTTTTTTCTTCCAAACCTTCAGCTATCTTTTTAGCTTTTTCTTTCTTCTGTACTGCTTTTTTATCTTGCTCAGTATTTCTTTCTTCCAAACCTTCAGCAATTGCTTTAGTTACAATTGATAAGATACATTCAATTGATTTTGTAGCGTCATCATTTCCAGGGATTGGAAAATTAACATGAGTAGGATTAGTATTTGTATCATTCATTGCAAATGAGAGTATCCCTAACTTATTTGATTCAGCTAAAGCAATGTGCTCTTTGTTTGTGTCAATAATAAAAACAGCCTCAGGCATTCTTGTCATTTTCACAATAGAACCTAAGTTAAGGTCTAGCTTAGCTCTTTGTCTATCAATTTGCAATCTTTCTCTTTTTGATAATGAATCGAATGTACCATTCTCTTTCATTTTATCAATTATTTGCATTTTTTTGATTGACTTACGGATAGTAGCAAAGTTGGTTAATAAACCTCCAGGCCATCTTTCAGTAATATAAGGCATATTTAAAGCTTCAGCAGCTTCAGCAACTAAACCTTTAGCTTGTTTTTTAGTAGCAACAAACAAAATCTTTTTTCCTGATATTGCAATTTGTTTCATTGCAGCAGCCGCATCTTCCACCATTGCTACAGTTTTATTCAAATCAATGATATGAATCCCATTTTTCTCCATAAATATATAAGGATCCATTGCTGGATTGTACTTTTTCTTAAGGTGTCCAAAGTGTACACCTGCTTCTAATAATTCTTTGAAATTTGTTCTTGACATGTTTACGTTCTTTTTTTTCGTTAAGCAACTGCTCGGTAGAAGTTATTTACTTGTCCCAACAGTTTAGATGCTAAACATTTATTAATAAATTGATTGGTTCTATCTTTTAACCCACTGGAATTTCTTCCTTGCTTTTTTCTGACCAGGTTTTTTACGCTCAACAACTCTTGAATCTCTTGTAAGCATTCCTTCTGGCTTTAATGTAACTCTATTTTCAGAATCCAATTCGCATAATGCTCTTGAAATCGCTAAACGGATAGCCTCAGCTTGTCCAGTAGTACCACCTCCATTTACATTTGCCTTTACATCAAACTTACCTGCAAGTTCAGCAATATTGAATGGTTGTTCTAACTTAAATTGCATAGTATCAACAGGGAAATACTCTTTAAAATCTTTACCGTTAACAGTAATATTTCCTTTTCCTTTTGACATGTAGATTCTAGCAACAGATGCTTTTCTTCTACCAATTGTGTGAATTATCTCCATGATTATTTTAAGTCGTTTAAGTTAAGATTTGTTGGCTTCTGAGCTTCTTGTTCATGCTCAGTACCTGCATAAATATAGCAGTTCTTTAAGATAGCTGCTCCTAATTTATTTTTAGGTAACATTCCTCTAACTGCATGTTTTACAATTGAAGTTTCGTCTTTTGCTAACATTACACTAGGAGAAATTCTTTTTTGTCCACCAGGATATCCTGTATGAGAAAAGATTCTTCTATCTTCCATTTTATTTCCTGTCATTACGATTTTTCCTGCATTAATTACGATAACGTAATCACCACAATCTGCATGGGGAGTAAAATTTGTTTTGTATTTTCCTCTTAAAATTTTAGCAATTTTTGATGCCATTCTTCCAAGAACTTGTCCTTCAGCATCAACAACAAACCATACTTTGTCTGCTGTTTCTTTATTTGCTGATAATGTTTTGTATCTTAATGTATCCACTGTATATATGTTTATTTAGTCCTTAATAAAAGGGTTGCAAAATTACACTTTTTTACTATTCAGCAACATATTATTAACTATTATTCTTTATAACCTTTATATAACTCCTAATTCTTTTCCGATTTTAGTAAAAGCTGCTATGGCTTTCGTTAAGTTTTCATGAGTGTGTGCAGCAGAAATTTGAACTCTAATCCTTGCTTGTTCTTTCGGTACAACTGGAAAGAAAAAGCCTATTACATAAATCCCCTCAGCCAATAATTTATCTGCCATTACTTGTGAAAGTTTTGCATTATACAACATTACAGGAACAATTGCATGTACTCCTTCTTTTATATCAAAACCAGCTTGCGTCATTTTTTCTCTAAAAAAACTAGTGTTTTCTTCCAATTTATCACGTAATTCAGTAGTGTTGCTCAATAAATCAATCACTTTAGTCGCTGCTCCAACAATTGATGGGGCTAATGAATTTGAAAATAAATATGGACGAGATCTTTGGCGTAACATATCAATAATTTCTTTTTTACCTGAAGTAAAACCACCCATTGCGCCTCCCAACGCTTTTCCTAAAGTAGAAGTAATGATATCCACCCTACCCATAACATCGCAATGTTCGTGTGTTCCTCTACCCGTTTTCCCTACAAAACCTGTAGAATGAGAATCATCTACCATCACCAAGGCATCATATTTTTCAGCCAAATCACATATTTTATCCAATTGAGCTAAATAACCATCCATAGAAAAAACTCCATCAGTAACGATAATACGATTTCTTTGATCTTGTGCTTTTATAAGTTGAGCTTCCAATTCAATCATTTCATTATTTGCATAACGATAACGAGCAGCCTTGCAAAGGCGCACTCCATCAATAATAGAAGCATGATTTAAAGAATCAGAAATAATAGCATCCTCTTTATCAAACAAAGGCTCAAAAAGCCCTCCATTAGCATCAAAGGCTGCAGCATATAGTATAGTATCCTCCATGCCTAAAAATCCAGAAATCTTTTTTTCTAAATTTTTATGAATATCCTGTGTACCGCAAATAAAACGAACAGATGACATGCCGTAACCATGGGTATCCAAAGCATTTTTTGCAGCCTTAATAACCTCAGGATGAGAAGATAATCCTAAGTAATTATTAGCACAAAAATTCAACACCTCTTCACCTGTGCTTACACGAATACTTGCGCCTTGAGGGTTGGTGATTATTCTTTCTTTTTTATACAAACCAGCATCTTCAATATTTGCTAATTCATCTTGTAACTTCTTTTGGAATTTTCCTAACATAATTTTATTTTTTGGGAGGGTAAAAATACACAAATAAAAAAAGGAGGCAAAAGCCTCCTTTTTAACACATTATATAATATAAACTATACTAGTCCTTGATCTAACATAGCGTCTGCCACCTTTACAAAACCTGCAATATTAGCTCCTTTTACATAATCCACATATTGGCCCTCAGTGCCATATTCGATGCAAGAAGCATGGATATCTTGCATAATCTGTTTCAATTTAGTATCAACTTCTTCTCTAGTCCAGTTCATTCTAAGTGAGTTTTGACTCATCTCCAAGCCTGAAGTGGCAACCCCACCAGCATTAGAAGCTTTACCAGGAGCAAATAATATTTTTGCCTCTTGAAACACTGCAATAGCTTCAGGAGTAGAAGGCATATTAGCTCCTTCTGAAACTAACATGCAGCCATTTGCTACCAAATTTTTTGCTTCATCTTCATTCAATTCATTTTGTGTTGCACAAGGCAAGGCAATACCACAATTTACTGACCATGGTCTTCCTGAATGAAATTTACAACCAAACTTGTCAGCATATTCCTTAACCCTTCCTCTTCTTACATTTTTAAGCTCCATTACAAAGGCTAATTTCTCAGCATCAATTCCGTTAGCATCATAAATATATCCAGAAGAATCGGAAAGAGTAACAACCTTAGCTCCTAATTCTGTTGCTTTTTGACAAGCATATTGTGCTACATTTCCAGATCCTGAAATGGCAACTGTTTTTCCATTAAAAGAATCTCCTTTAGTAGCCAACATATTTTGTGCAAAATATACATTCCCATATCCTGTTGCTTCAGGACGAATTAAAGATCCTCCCCAAGATATTCCTTTCCCAGTAAGTACTCCTGTAAATTCATTTCTTATTCTTTTATACTGTCCAAACATAAATCCGATTTCTCTACCGCCAACACCAATATCTCCAGCAGGCACATCCGTATTTGGACCAATATGACGACATAATTCCGTCATAAAGGATTGACAAAATTTCATTACTTCATTGTCCGATTTTCCTTTTGGATTAAAATCAGATCCTCCTTTACCTCCACCCATTGGCAGTGTTGTTAAAGAATTTTTGAATACCTGCTCAAAACCTAAAAATTTAAGAATAGATAAGTTTACAGAAGGATGAAATCTTAATCCTCCTTTATAAGGTCCAATAGCAGAATTAAATTCTATTCTATACCCTCTATTTACTTGCGTATTTCCCTTGTCATCCAACCATGGGACTCTGAACATAAGAACGCGCTCAGGCTCTACCATTCTTTCCAATAACATTTTGTTATTGTATTTCGGATTTTCTTCCATAAAAGGAATAATAGCTTCCGCTACCTCTTCAACTGCTTGTAAGAATTCAGTTTCACCAGCATTTTTTGCGGCTACTTCACTCATAAAGTCATGGATTTTTTGTCCCATTTTAATTTTCGTTTTAATTGTTTTTGAATTAAAAATTTTGGCAAATGTAGAGTATTTTGATAAAGCGCAAAAAAAATTACCTACTCTTCTTAAATCTTTTTATAGGTAATGAAATAATCTCCTATTTAAATTCCGCTTTTACAAGAACGATTATCCACTTTAAAAATCTTCAATACAAAACCTCAGTCAGTGTATCAATATGCATTTCATTATTAAACAAATCATCAACTAATGAGAGTGCGATTTGATATTTATTTTTATTTTTATTCAATTCGTGCAATTTTCTATATTTGTAAAATTAAAAATTTATTCAGTAAACATATGATAAAAAAATTTACGCTAGTTATTGTTACTCTTTGTAATTTAACACTCTACAGTCAAAATATAAGTGGGACGATTACTGACGTAAATAACAATGAAGAATTAATTGGAGCCAATATCATTCTTGAAAATGGAGGAGGAACGGCAACAGATGTATTTGGGAAATACACTTTAAATATTAATGAAGGAACGCAAAAAGTAACTTTTAAATACATTGGATATGAAGACATAGTAAAAGAAATCACACTGGTTGAAGGAGAAAATAAAACAATAAACATCTCATTAGCACAAACTAGTGAGCAATTGGGCACAGTAGTGGTTTCTGCAGGAAGATTTGAGCAGAAAATTGAAGAAATTACCGTATCCATGGAAGTAATAAAGCCAGCTTTGATTGAAAATAAAAACACTACCGATATACAAACTGCAATGGATCAAATTCCTGGAGTAAATATTACTGACGGGCAAGCAAATATTAGAGGCGGAAGTGGTTGGAGCTTTGGAGCAGGAACAAGAGTGTTAGTAATGGTTGATGATATGCCTTTAATTTCAGGAGATGCGGGACAGGTGCAATGGAGCCTGATTGCAACTGAAAACATTAATCAAGTCGAAGTAATTAAAGGAGCATCTTCTGCACTTTATGGCTCTTCTGCCTTAAATGGAGTGATTAATATACGGACAGCTTTCCCTAAACAAAAAGATATTGAAAAAAATAAATTACCCGGATATACAAAGGTAAATATGCATTTTGGATTAATTGATAAACCCAAACGAGAAGAACTTAATTGGAATGGAGATAAAAGAAGGGTTTTTAAAGGAATTGAATTTTTACAATCCATGAAGCTAAATAATTTAGATTTAGCAATTGGAGGAAATATATTTAAAGATGATGGTTTTAGGCAAGGTGAAGTAACAGATCGAAAAAGATTCAATCTAAATTCAACATATAAAAGTAAAAAGATTGAGGGCTTATCATATGGATTAAATGCTAATTTCTTATTTCAAACAACAGGCAGTGCAATTATATGGAATGGTTTGGATCAGGCATACATTCCTCTTAATAATGAAATAACTAATACAAATGGAGACACCTACAATATTGATCCTTTTATAACATACATGAGTGGCAATAACAGGCATTCTTTACGAACACGATATTTAAAAGTAATAAATGATAATAGCACTAAGGGGCTTGATAATGATCAAGATAATAAATCTGAAATTTATTATTCTGACTACCAATGGCAAAAAAATATAGAAAAATATAACTTACGAATCACTACCGGAACAACTAATGAGAGAGTATATGCCCAAGCTGATTTATTTAATGGGAAAAACTACAAAACAAATCATTCCTTGTATGCGCAATTGGATAAAAAATGGAACCGATTAAATATTTCATTGGGAGCTAGATATGAACATTTTGCCTTACATTCAGATGAAAAGTACTTTATTAATGGTGATTCTATTACTGATTTTTCTGCTAGTAAGCCTGTATTCAGAACAGGTTTAAATTATCAATTAGCTGAGGCAACTTACGTAAGGGCATCTTGGGGACAGGGGTATCGCTTCCCTTCAATGGCAGAATTATTTATCGCAACAAATTTTTCAGGTTTAGAAATTTATCCTAATCCACAACTAAAACCAGAAAACGGATGGAGTAGCGAAATTGGGATAAAGCAAGGAGTAAAAGCAGGGAAATGGATGGGGTATATTGATGTAGCAGCATTTTTGATGAGATATGATGATATGATGGAATTTAGTTTTGGGCAATGGGGCACTCTTGACAAGCCAGATGGTGGTGTGGGATTTAAATCAATAAATGTCGGAAAAACACAAATTAGTGGACTGGAACTAAGTATAAGTGGGCAGGGAAAAATAAATTCTAATTTGGCCATAAATGTAATAGCCGGATATACCTATATGAATCCTATTTCCTTAGATTTAGATTATGTATATGCTGAATCAATTAACGGTTACGGTCTAACATACCGAGAGACTGGTTCAGATTCTACTATGCTAAAATATCGCTATAAACACATTGCTAAAGCAGATATTGAGATAGTATATAAAGAAATTTCTTTAGGAGGAAGCGTACGTTATAATAGTTTTATGAAAAATATTGATAAGATATTTACACTAATTGGAGGGGATGGTGAAGGTGCACAAATCCCAGGGATTAATGCTGCTAGAGAGAAATTTAAAGACGGAGATTTTATTGTTGACTTAAGGGTTGGATACCAAGCAACAAAAACAGCTAGAATTGGGTTTATTGTAAATAATCTTCTTAATAGAGAATATATGACAAGGCCAGCTACGATGATGTCTCCAAGAACTTTTGCTATGCAATTGGCATTAAAGATATAGGGTGAAAGCAATTGGCATTATTCCTACTCGCTATGCATCCAGCCGATTTCCTGGCAAACCCTTAGCTGATATTTTAGGCAAAAGCATGATCCAAAGAGTCTATGAGCAATGCAAAAAAGCTAGTTCTCTTTCTACAATTATTGTAGCGACTGATGATGACAGAATATTCAATCATGTAATGAATTTTGGAGGCCAAGCCCTAATGACCGCAACAACTCATCTTTCAGGGACAGATAGGTGCAATGAAGTTATTCAATCTTTAGAAGAAAAATACAGTATTGCCATTAATATTCAAGGAGATGAACCTTATATTAACCCTAAACAAATTGATCAAGTAGTTTCATTATTTTCTTCAAATGAGGTTAGTATTGCTACCTTAGCTATAAAGATTGAAAATGAAAATATAATGACAGATATAAATAGTCCAAAAGTAATTTTTGATACAAATGGAATAGCACTCAATTTTTGCAGAATAAGCACCAATCCTAAAAAAGAAAAAACTTATTTCAAGCACATAGGAATATATGGCTATCGTACCAAAATATTAACTGAAATTTGCAAATTACCACCCTCAAAAAATGAAATAAGTGAACGCTTAGAGCAGCTCAGGTGGTTGGACAATAACTACTTAATTAAAGTAGGAACGACTACCCATGAGGGTATATCAGTAGATACTCCTGAGGATATTGAAAAAATTAAAGCCCAAATGGGATAAATTCCTTAGTTTTGTTCCTATGAATAAAACGGTTGAACATTATATTTCGGAACTCTTATTTTTACATGATTGTGTAATCCTTCCTAATTTTGGAGGATTTGTAGGAAATCCTCAATCTGCAAAACTTAATAGGACAACAGCAGTATTAAGCCCTCCATCAAAACAAATTCTTTTTAATGCTAATCTAAAAACGAATGATGGATTACTAATCATTCACATCTCCACCCAAGAAGGAATTACGCAAGAAGTAGCTAAAACTGAAGTTGAAAAATATGCCGCAAAGATTACTGATAAACTTAGCAACTCAAAAATTCTACGCATAGATAAAATCGGCTTATTCACTGTAGGAAAAGAAGAAAATATTATCTTTTTACAAGATAGCTCAAACAATTATAGTTTAGATTCTTTCGGAATGACAGCAACTCAAAACAAAGCGGTTCTAAGGGAAGCTATTATTGAAAAAAAGGTAGCTGCTACCATTCAAAATATTCGTACACAAAACAATAATCCAAAAGCGTTTTTAAGAGCAGCTGCAGTAATTATTCCTTTGATTGCTCTTTCTTATATTAGCATTACCCAACAAGATAAAATCAATAATGTATATACTCAAATGGCAAGTTTAAATCCATTTGAAAGTAGCATAATTACTGAGCCAATAGCAGCAGTGATTCCTGAAGTGAAAATTGAAGTTGAAGCAACCCCAATTGTTGAAGTTATTGAAGAAGAAATTACGCCAATTATAATTCCTCAGAAGACCTATTATATTATTGCAGGTGCTTTTTCTGAGAAGAAGAATGCAAATAAAATGCTTGCAAAATTAAAGAAGTGGAATTACAATACTGAGATTGTTCGAGGAGAAAATTTATTACGCGTAAGTTATAATTCCTTTACAAATAAAGCAGATGCTCTTATCGCATTACACGAAATAAAACAAGAAAATTCAGCTGCATGGTTACTTACTCAATAACACATTATGAAATCTAAAACAGCACAAGAATCCTTATCAATTACTACTGAGATAGTATTACCCAATGATACTAATAACTTGAATAACCTTATGGGAGGTCGATTATTACATTGGATGGACATTGCTACAGCTATTGCAGCACATAGACATTGTGGAAGAATAGTCGTTACAGCAGCCGTGAACAATGTATCTTTTACTAAGGCAATCCCTGCAGGGAGCATTGTAACTTTAGAAGCAAAAGTAACGCGTGCATTTACCTCATCAATGGAAGTAATTGTTGATGTATGGATGGAAAACAATCAACACAAAGGAAAAGTAAAATGTAATGAAGCAATTTATACTTTTGTGGCTGTTGACCAATTAGGGAACCCTATTGATGTACCAGGATTAATTGCTGAAACTGAAGAAGAAAAAAGTCGTTTTACAGCCGCGCTAAGAAGAAGACAATTATCTTTAGTTATTTCTGGAAGAATGAACCCAAGTGAGGCAACTGAGCTAAAAGCTTTATTCGCTTAAAAACAAATTTTCATCAATTTCTTGCATGCACTTAAAATGTCCTTTTGGGCATTTATCATATCCTATTTTAGAACAAGGGCGACAATTTAGATCCTTTACCTCAATCCTTTTAGATTGTTCACTTTGCATATAAGGATACATTCCAAATTCAGGGACTGTATTTCCCCAAACAGAATATATTTTTTGTTGAAATGCTGCTGCAATATGCATCATTCCTGTATCATGCGTAATTACCATTTTAGCTTGCTGAACTAAGGAAGCTGATTGCAAGATAGAATACTTTCCGCAAGTATTAATTGTATTGTTTGTATTTGCAATAATTTGTTCCCCTTTTTCAAAATCCTCAGGGCCACCTACTAGTAACACAGGTTTATTTACCTTTTTAATAATAGAAATTATTTTCTCGTTTGGCAATATTTTGGTAGCATGCTGCCCACCAATAACAAAAACAATATAGTCTTTAGGGAAAATACTAATGTCAATTTTATCGGTAGCGGAAAGAAAGAAATCTAACCCTTGATTATCATTTTTAATTCCTAAATGATTAACTGTTTCAAGATACCGATCCACAATATGAACTTCAGACATAATATCTAGCTTAAAGGTAGTCAGTAAAAACTTTTCCATATTCAGTTTATTGAACCTTTTTGCAGACACCCCCAATCTAAATTTTAAAATCTGTGTTCTCAAATTATTATGTAAATCAATTACATAATCATATTTCTCTTTTTTCAAATCAGCAATTATCTCAGAAATAGAATTCTCAATCTGATATACTGAATCGATATAAGGATTGTTTTTAAGCAAAGAAACATACCTAGATTTAGTAAGGTAATGCACCTGAGCATTCAACTGTTTTTTAAGCATCCTAACCACTGGCGTAGTGAGTACAATATCACCAATTGAGGAGAATCGAACAACTAATATTTTAAGTGTTTCTTGCACAGGGTAAAACTAATAAATTTATCCTAGTTTTGCAGTCATGCAATTTATTGATACCCATAGCCATTTATACAGCAGTCAATTTGATGAAGATAGAACTCAAGCGATTAATGACGCGATTTCTGCTGGCGTTTCTACAATTTTATTACCTAATATATCAAGTAAATACACCAAAGGAATGCTAGAACTCTGTGATGAATTTTCTGAAAATTGTTTCCCTATGATGGGATTACACCCCTGTGATGTAAATGAAGATAATATAGAGGCAGAACTACTACATGTAGAACATGAATTAGCAAAAGAAAAATATATTGCAGTTGGTGAAATTGGTTTGGACTTATATTGGGACAAAACAAAATTAGAAATTCAGAAAAAAGCATTTATTCATCAAATTGAATTAGCCAAAAAACACAAGCTACCTATCGCTATACATGTGCGTGATTCTTTTACTGAAGCCATTGAAATTATTGAGAAATTGAATGATGAAAATTTAAAAGGTGTCTTTCACTGTTTTACTGGAAATGTTGAAGATGCCAAAAGAGTTATAAATTTAGCAGGTTTTTATTTAGGAATAGGAGGGGTATTGACTTTTAAAAACTCAGGATTAGATGGAACTATTGCAGCAATTGAACTCCAATATTTAATTCTAGAAACGGATGCTCCTTACCTTGCCCCTACTCCTTTCAGAGGAAAAAGAAATGAAAGCAAATACATTGTAAATATTGCGAATAAACTAGCAGAAGTACATCAAATAGACATAGAAGATGTGGCAAAAATAACGACCTTAAATGCAAAAAAATTATTCGACTTATGATAAATAAAAGAATATTACTTATTTATACTGGAGGGACTATCGGAATGATAAAGGATCAGTTGAAAAAAACCTTAGTTCCTTTTAATTTTGATGAGTTACTAAAAGCAATTCCTGAATTAAAAAGTGAAGATGTAGATTTGGACAATATCAGTATTAAAAACCCTATTGATTCTAGCAATATGAATCCTACTGTTTGGGCAGAAATAGCAATACTTATTGAGAAAAATTACAAAAAATATGATGGTTTTGTTATTCTTCATGGATCAGACACTATGGCCTATACAGCATCCGCATTGAGCTTTATGTTGGAAGGATTGAACAAAGCAGTTATACTTACTGGCTCGCAAATCCCTATTGGAGTACGGAGAAGTGATGCCAAGGAGAACTTAATTACAGCAGTTGAAATTGCAACTAGCGGGAAAGTACATGAAGTTTGCATTTATTTTGAGGATCAACTCTATAAAGGAAACCGAACTGTAAAAGTAAATACCGAACATTTTGAAGCTTTTGAGTCGCCCAACTATCCAATATTAGCAGAAGCAGGAGTTAAAATAAAGTACAAAAGAACATTACAAAAAAAGAACGAAAACAATCTTGTAATTCACAAATCCTTATCCGAAAATGTGGCTATCTTAAAATTATTCCCTGGTATTACTATTACTACTATTAAAGCTATTATAAAAAGTGCTAAGGGAATTGTAATTGAAAGTTTTGGAGCTGGAAATGCGCCTACAAAACCTGAACTAAGTACTTTACTTAGTACGGCTAATAAAGAAGGAACAATCCTAATTAATATTACTCAATGTTTGAACGGCAGTGCAGTTGACGGACAATATGAAACAAGCGAACCTTTTGGAAAAACAGGGGTTATTTCTGGGGAAGACTTAACGACTGAAGCGGCTATTACTAAGCTGATGTTTTTGTTAGGACAAGGGCTGAGTGATGAAGAAATCAAGGCAGAATTACAAAAAAATATAAGAGGCGAGATTACCAACTAATTTTTTAGATTTGCTGCCCAATTGGTGAGGTGGCCGAGTGGCTTAAGGCGCACGCTTGGAAAGCGTGTAAACGGGAAACTGTTTCAGGGGTTCGAATCCCTTCCTCACCGCAACTATTTTAATATTTATATCTAGTAAGACTATATCTTAGATACTATGGCAGGACAATTGGCAGGACAGAATTTTACTTTAAACTACTTAAATAGTTAATAAGTATTTTAATTAATTCTCTAAATTTTTAGTCTTTTTTTGCAATTAGAGTTTGGAAAGTTATCCTTAATTAATCCTCTTCCTCAGCTTCAGTATCTACAAAGTTAATGTTAATGCTAATAGGCTCTCTTTCTTCAATCTCTTCATAAGCTTTTACCTTTCCAATTGAATAAGGAAGTAGTTTTGAGATGGCGTTAATATACTCTGTAGGAGACTCTATCTTATCTAGTATCTCTATTATCTTATTTCCATCAATTGCTTGGCTTATATGCTCTCTTATGAGCTTAGAAGTAGTGCTTAGAGAACCTTTAGCTCTACCTATAGGGTTTCCGCTTGTTCCTTTCTTAAATGGCATAGTCTTTTACTATAGATATAGAAAAAAGGCTAATAAATTTTAAATTGTTAAATGGATAAATTGTTAAATGGTTAAAAAGCCCGAACAGCCCTAACAGTGCCGTCGTTGTACTTAAAGTTGTAGTACTGGATTCCACTGTAGAAATCCTGAAACCACGCATTGTAGAAATCGAACTCAACAGAACTCCAATAGTCGTAATTAGCAAAACCGCTACCTCCGTTTGCTATTGCAGTTCTATTGATTACATCCTTATGTTGATACATTAGATTTAATTCATCTTTTGAAGGTAGAAACCAATCATAGGTTGAACCATATTTTGTAGCAATATAAGCAGCTGTCCAAGCGCCAGAAGGCTCAGCAACAGCAATAATATCCTTCGTATTTTTATGACCTGTTCCTATACCTGTTCTATTTATTGATCCCGAAAAAAGATTAGGACTATCAGTCCATTGATGATCATAATTCCACAATCCAGTCCAACAGTCTGTAGGAGCAGCAATAAGACCAAAATTTGGGATACCATCTCCAGTTAAATCAGTCATTTCATCTGCTACATAAAAGATAACGCCATTCACAAACCAATCTCCTACATTAAATGTTGAATTAGCACCATCAACAAAAAGGCTTGGATGTACAATATCTTCAGTAATAATTCCCGAATCATCCCAAATGGTATATGTTATAGTAGTACTATCTAATACTGCGTGTGTAATTACTACTTCAATTTCCTTTGACTCACCACCATCTACCCAAGTTAATACTGCGTTAGGAGGGTCATCTTGAAAGCAATTTTCACCTTGATGAATCCAAAGTTCAGCATAGTGCTGACCAGTCATATGATAGCTTTTTCGGTAAGGTCTATCAGTAAATGCAAATATGTCATCTACTAAAGGCATCACAATAGTTGTAGTATTAAGTATTTTAGCACTCTCAGCTGTATGAACAAATAACCACTCCTCTTGTGCTTCAGGAATAGGACAATTCTTTGAACAAGAACTCAAAAAGATGCTTGTTACTACAAATAGGTAAAGTAATTTTTTCATAATATTAGTTGTTTGTTAATCTATTGTTTTAAAGTCGGTAAATTTAATTAAAATATCTCTGTTTTCAATTATTTGAGTTGATTTATATAGTTCAAAACTAAATACCGTAAACAACACCTCAACTACTACCTCAAGCAAAACACTTAAACACTCACATCTAAAGTTCAATTTTATAATTAACTAATAAGTTGAATAATTCATAAAAACACTCTTTTTAATCGTTTAAAAACTAAAAAAAGTCTCTATAATAAATAACTAACTTT